>SYDV01000255.1 GCA_005801395.1 Planctomycetia bacterium
ATATAGCCAATGGGATTATTTAATTCGTGAGCGATTCCTGCTGTGAGTGTGCCCAGAGTAGCCATGCGCTCATGTTGGATGGAGGTCTCATCTATAGATTGGTTGTGTTGCGAAGAATTAGCGGCCATAACTCAAGCGGCTTTCTTTAGACTGACTTCCAAACTGAACTTACCAAATGGTGAAATAAAGGTAATCACTATGCAATGGTCAGATTTCTTTTGTGCATTGACATAATTACGTCCGGTAACAATTTTTGGTAAACCGATGTCAAATTTATAGCCTTTTTGTACCAGTCGATTTTTTGCATCTCCTGCGATGATATTTAAAATTTCGCCAACGCCGTCGACCACCGTGGCAGTGATATTTTTTTGTTCTTCTCCAGCAATTTTTGACACCATTCGAATGGCGATTTGTTCCGGAAAATTAAGTATAACGGTGCCATACATTTCACCCTTCAGCCCAATAATGCCACTGATGCCGTAGATTTCTTCGCTATCACGCTTTTTAATAAAAAGTTTTTCGCGGGTTGGAACAATTTGGCACATGGTTTGAAACGTATGGACGGTCGCTTCAATGAATGGATTGATATAATCAACATTGATACCATGACTCATTTGCTGCCCTGACTGCATGCAAAGAGTACCCCATTGGCATCACCGTCGCAAGCTAGTCCGCTAAGGTGTTTGATGGCCGATTTGCTGCTTCGGTCTTGTCTGTTGATGAACGTAACCACGCTGCATCCATGCGTTTAGTCTTAGGTATTGAGAGCAGCTGTGATGAAACGGCAGTAGCGATCGTTGGTGATGGTCAGCAGGTTCTCGCTGAAGTCATCGCAAGCCAAGCGGACGACTTTGCGACGTGGGGTGGTGTTGTGCCTGAATTGGCCGCACGCGGTCATGTTGCCTCGTTACCTGGACTGATCGACCAAGTACTGAGCCAAGCTGGTGTACAACTTGAATCACTAGCTGGTTTAGCTGTTGGGGCGTGGCCAGGTTTGATTGGGAGTTTGCTGACCGGAGTCACTGCTGCCAAAGTTATCGCGCAACGTCGTGGGCTGCCTTTGGCTGCCGTCGATCACATTCAAGCGCACTTGGCCGCTGTTCACCTCGACCAGCCGAGCGTCACGTATCCGTTAGTGGGATTAGTCGCGTCAGGCGGTCATAGTAATTATTACCTGGGCGATGCGCCAGGGCGTTTTGTCATGATTGGTGGCACCATTGATGATGCGGCTGGCGAAGCATTCGATAAAGCGGCAGCGACCTTGGGCTTAGAATATCCCGGAGGCCCAATTATGGATCGCCGCGCCGCGTTGGGCAATCCACGGGCGTTGACGTTGCCACGTAGTTTTATTCACGATGATACTTTGCGCCTGAGTTTTGCCGGAATTAAAACAGCGTTGCTCTATCAAATTAAAGGACCGTTGGGCCGTGATCCAATGACCTTGGATGAAAAAGGCATCAATGATGCGTGCGCTGCCTTCCAAGCCGGTGTGGTTGATTGTTTGGTGAGTAAATTATTACTCGCTGCAAAAATTCATCAGGTGCGCGCAGTTGCCGTGGGTGGTGGAGTTGCTTGTAATAGCGAACTTCGAGCACGTTTAACCACTGCTACCGCAGCCGCCGGATTACAATTATATTTACCAAAACCACGGCATTGTGCCGACAATGCCGCGATGATTGCTGCTTTAGGCCATTTTCAAATTGAACGCGGGGAACTTGCCGGGCCAGATTTAGTTCCGTTGCCGACAGGTAACGCAGGACCGCGACGTAAGTCGTTGCGCTAATTTATTATTTTGCCAAGCGGACGATGCGAACGGGAACGTCGGCGTTCGCGTTGCCAGTTAGGATGGCTTCGCCCAGCGTGTGCAATGCGGCAAGAACGGCTTGTGGTCGGACGTGAATCGTTTCGACAACTAATTGGCGTTGCCAATGTGCTGGCGGTTCGGTGTCTGCGGCAATAACTACCCGATAGGTTCCAGGTATAAGCGATTCGCTAAGTGTTTCGGTAGAAATGGTGGCAGGTGGGTTGAGATCCGCTGCCGCCGTTTTCCAGGTAATTTCATTGCTGATCAGCGTTTCATCGCCTTCCGCGTCTTGCACTAACACGGTGGCCTTATCTACGGCATGTGCTGACACCAAAACCTGTCCATTTATGATTTTTTCATCATTCGCCCACACGCCTGGTGGCCGTGCTGGCACGTTGATGGTAATTGAACTTTCAGCCGTATAGGCGCCTAAGACATGACCACTCGTGGTATTATCATCGGGCCAGGTTGCTGCTGTACTCAAGCGATAACTAGTGCCAGGAATAAAATCACCAATCAGATCGACGCCCTTTTCGGTCGTATGCAAGGTGACTTGAACTGGCGGATCGATTAGAATGCCTGGCGCTAATAGATCACGCGGTGCCCCAGGATGACTGACATGAAGCGCAACGTGAATTAAACCAGTACTTGGTACGACCACATCGGCGTGCGTGAGGGTGAGCGTTTGTTGTAAATCAATAGTCGTAGACCAAGAAGCCATGGTACCCAATGGACCAGCGGTGCCGATGGTCCCAGCTGGTAAATTAAGTGTGGCTTCACCGCGTGTTGGGGCGGTAACTAATAAACGAACGGTGGTAGCTGGGCTGGTGCTAATGGCACGCACCGTGGGTAATACGTTTACCGCGGTTGGCGCAACCGCCACGACGTTTGATTCGGTGGTTGGCGGTATAGTTGGTGTTATCGCATTATCGGCAGCGATGGTAACCGGTGGAGAAATAGCAGTGCTGACCGACTCGGCAGCTTGATGTGGAAGAGTTTCATTGGGAGTTGTGACGATGGGATTCGGATCTGTAACAATTTCCTCTTGAGTGGTTTTTGGGCTGGCCAACGTGACGTTGAGTGCTTTTGCAATAACGAGTGGATCAACGTTTTGATTAAAGGTGAGTGTCACCATCGTGCCATCGCGACTAAAGGTCTCCACGGCGGCGTTGGCGACTGACAGTGCTGGCGTACTCCAAGAGCATACATGTGCCTGTGCCATGTGGAAACCGCTAGCGGTATGCCAATTTTTTTCGCTAAGCGTTGCCGTAAACGTGGTCGCCATTGGTAAATCATTGGATGGAATAAAGGCCAGCGTGCGACGATCTTTCCAGGACCATTGGCCTGCAATGGCAGGTGATATTTGCGGAATGATCATCGGTGGCTTGGTGAGACCGATATCATCAACGACGTCTAAATTAAAGCGCCAGGTTAATGTCGGTTGGCCAACGAGAATCGTTTGATCATGAGCAACCGGAGCGACCGCAATTTCTACCACATTTTTTGGCACAGACGTTAACCACGACCACCCAGCCCACGCCGCATTGATCGCGATAAGTATCGCGATCATCGGCCAGATTTTTGTGCGGGGTGGAGGGGACATGGGAGCGGTTTTTTTGTTGTTGGTTTTTGGGGTGGTATTGGGTGAATCGAGTCGGTGATCAGCAAGCGGAACCGGCGGTGGTTCTCGCGGTGGTGGATCAGGTGGTGGGTCGGGCGGTGGCTCGCTGACGGCGACTTCCGCGATGATTTTGGTTGCCACTAGATCGGGCACGACCACGGCGGTTGAGGTTGCTTCGACTTGAGTATCTAAATGACTGTCTTTAGTGATGGATTCAGGAACAACGCTGGCGACTTCTGGTTCAGCTTCTGGCTCATCCTGGGCGAGTTCGATTTCACGATGTTCGGTTGGTTCAGCCGCCGCGTGAGCGATGGCGGTTAATGGCTCGTTCGCTGGTAGTGGCACCGTTGGTTCTTCGTTTACGGCGACTGATTCGTTTTCGCTTATTGTTTCAGCGACCGGTGCATCAGCGACGGGTGGAATTTCCACCACTGGCTCAAAAGTGGATTCAATTTTAGTCGCTACTAATTCAGTTTTTGGTTCGCAGGCCTTAATCGGCTCAACCGTTGATTCAATGAGCGGAACAATTTCGGCGATTGGTTCGGGCGCGATAACTGGTTCGCTGATAACGGGTTCGTTGACGACGTCGGCAACAGGTTCTGGTGTGGTGGCTGCAACCGCAAAGCGTTGCGTTCCAGAATCGTCGTCGGAGGTCCAATGACGGGAAGCCTCGGCGGCGAACGGTAACGCGAGATCTTCATCTGTTATGGCGTTGTCATCAATTTCGTTGTCGACATCGGTTGCAGCTTCGCCGGTGATCGGTGATTCCAATTCTTCATCGAGATCATGCGCATGGAGGTCATCGCAGATGATCGTCGATGCTTCGGCGGCAACCGGTATATGTGTGTCCGAATCATCTTGTTCTACGGCACTTGGTGGCGCAATGGGCACCATTGGCGGTGGTGCCATAGTCGAAGCAAATTGGTCAGCGTCTTCGCACCATTGCGTAGCGGCTTCGGCGGCTGGCGGTGTAGAGACGTCGCTCTCTATTTGGTCATCACTGAGCGAGTCGTCTTCGCACCATTGCGTAGCGGCTTCGGCGGCGATGGGTTGCTCTAAAGCGTCATCATTAAAGGTGGCATGTTCATCATCGTCAAATTGGGTTGCCGCATCTGCTGCAGATGGCGGTGGGCTAACTTCTGCGTCAGCTATGAGTTGGTTTATTGCGATAACTTGTTCAACAGAGTTATCGGCCGCAGATTCAATAGTTATCGGTGATTTAACGGCGAATAAATCAACCACCGTGGGTTCCGCAGCAACAGGAATTTCCTCGTCAGCAACCAGGGATGGTGTTTTATCTCGGTAGTCTTCTTCTTTTTCTTCTTCGCGAGCATCGTGTGCTTGGAGAGCGGCGTTGACCATCGCTAGGTCGTCAGAAATTAAATCGTGATCGCGCGCGTTGGAAGCAGTGCGATCATCTTGATCGTCTTCAATGATTTTATTGAGACGGGCATTAACCTCGGCGGGATCATCACTGGTGATGCTATCTAAAGGATCGTCTTCAACTGGCATAGCGCGGGCCACGGCCCATTCTTCAACGGGTAAAATTCGCTCTGGGACAATTTCTTCTTGAACAGGAGTTGCTGGTGTGGTCTCGCTCACACTCTCGACGGGTGCGGAGAGGACTTCATTGGTCAAGACGGGTTCAATTTTCACTTCTGTGATCGAGGCTATTTCAACGGAGTCAGTTATTTCAACGACTGGCGGCGTTACTGCTGTTGCTATGACTTCAGCGACTTCAGCGACTTCAGCGACGAAAGGCGTTTCTGCATTGGCGACTGACGTGGCAATGGTGCTCGTTTCAGGTATCGCTGTGGATTCAGCGATGCTGCTAACGATAGGTGGTGGCTCAACGGTAATCAGGGTAGCGGCAGGAACTTCTTTGGTAGAAGTTTCTGCTACCGGCGTTTCGCTGGTCGTCGTTGATTCAGTAATGATGGCTTTTTCAATTACAGACACGGATTCAACGACAGCAGCAGGCGCTAATTCGGC
>SYDV01000256.1 GCA_005801395.1 Planctomycetia bacterium
ATTATATTCAACTGCAATAGGCTGCAGTTGAATTTTAAATTTATTAATTTAAATGATTGAACACGTATTAGCGTTTCGCGAACATAGATATCAGAATTGTCAGCTACAATATATGGGACATGACGAAAAAACATTCCGAGCAAAAGAAATGTGGCTCCAGCAAAAGCGAAAGCCAGAGGAGCAAAATAACTCCCGTTGTGCAGCAAATACGATGCAAGAGATGAAAAAATAAACAACACACCTGAGTAAACGAACCTATTCGATATGTTTCTTTTATAATAAATTTTTTTCATAGCTCGTCAATGTAATTGATTATTTCATTGGCCAATGGATCCCCATCTTTCCGTATTCGCTCCAGGCAATATTCGCGATAAAGACTCAGCACATCATCACGAATTCCAACAACAGGCGAGGTGGCATAATCCAATATTTTAGCCACATCAAATTTTTCCTCCAAGGCAGATTGGTGAATTTTTAATATATTAAATGCTCTCTCATCGTATTCTCTGCCAGCCAAAATCAGGGAAGAAAAAACATTCGACACTGAAAGAAAGTCGTTTGCTACCTCCTCGCCACCTAACTGCATCAGCTCAATTACAGCCCTTCTATCACTTACCATAACTGATTCCATATTACTCAGATCCATTTTTGCTTTATGCGAAAATGAACCGATCTTTAAATAAACTAGCTTCTTGATGCCCTCTGCGCCGGCTAACTTTTCATGCTCATTAATACTTGATAAAGTAACAAGTGGAGAAACTGAGAGACAGGCGAAAACCACATTTATGCTAGTGACTGGCTGATTAACCTGTTGAGTAGCCGCAGGAACTCCTGATTCCACCACAGCAATTTGCTGTTCACGAGATGCCGTTCCTAATTTCAACCACACTACTACTAATGCGAGGCCACAGAGAAATATCACGACCACCGGAATGACAATTCGCTTCATGGCGGGGACCGTATGAGCTATTGAGCTTGAGCAAGTCCGCACTGAGCGATGACAACCAAAGCGCCTTTATCCATTTAAAAGATATATTTTGATACCATACTAAATTTAGCGGGGACGAGGTCATTTAATTTAAAATTCCAGGCGTCGACTAACCCCGTGGTGAGCGCGATGTGTTCGGGAGGACATAAACAATTACACTCCCAGTAAATCCAAAGGGTTACCAATTCATGAAACCGGTGCCAACGCCACGACCATGGCTGTCACATCATCTTCCAATTCGCCATCGGCATGCGCGCGGGCACTGTCGATGATCGTGTGCATGAGTTGATCATAAGGTTTGGCCTGATGTTGTTGTAGACCAGTGATAATGCTTTGGTCTGAAAATTCATCGCCAAAACTATTACGCGCTTCGCTTAGTCCATCGGTATAGAGAAATAATAAATCACCAGGACCAAATGCGATATCGTGCATAGTTATTTTCTCACACAAAGCCGTGCTCGAAACTAATCCGAATGCGGCAGCGCGCCCGCCAACCGACAGGATGGATTGCGTGCGATCTGCGCGCTGAAGCAAGCCCGGATGATGTCCTATGCATACACTGGATAAACGCTGGTGTGGTAAATCAACTAGGGCAACAAATGCCGTGATAAACTGACCTTTCGGTAACTTTTGATACAGCCGATCATTGAGGTTAAATACTAGGGTGCTCAGGTCCGAAAATTCCTGGGATAGCACGCGTAATTCGGCCAAACAATTAATCGCTATTTGGGCGCCCTGTCGTCCATGACCGGTGACATCGCCAAGGAATAGTAATAATCGTTGTTCATCCAACTCAACGCAGTCAAAAAAATCTCCGCCGACACCCACTTTGGGTTCGTAGTGGACGGCAATTCCAACGCCAGGAATTATGGGTAATGGCCGCAGTAATGATTCGACTGATTGCTTTACCTCCATTAATTCCGGATCTGGTAAATCGGGGGATTCTACTTGAATTGTTCCCGTATGACAGCGCCATCCGGTGACTCTCGTGGTCACATGGCGATGAGTTGCCTGTTGTCGTTGTACTGCGCGATCAAGACGTTGACGATCTAACAGCGAACATATTTCAAGGCCATGTTTTTTCGCCAAGAAATCGGAAATTATGCGCGCAGTGCGCGTATTAACTGGACCTAACGCAGCGTCAATTATTTCCCAAGCTCCCGTAAATGGATTTAGCCAGTGTCCTTGATGCGAAAATATCCGTAGTCGTCGTTCACGACAAATCCAATCGTGAACATAAATTCGCCAACGAAAAATAATGAGTTCCGCTACCGATTTTACCTGAGTTTTTTTCCATGGTTGATGGCGTAACAACCACTCCCGAGCGGGTTCTAAATAACCGAATGGAGCAGGCACCCGCGTCCCAGTAAACGGATCAATCCATTCTTGGCCATCGACCGTCAACACTTTGAAGGCCGGATTTAACTGCAGTGCTTGGTAAACTCGTTCAACTAACGACACGCTTTCGGGCAGCGGTATCGCATAAGCTCCCGTATCATCATCCTTTAGTTGGGTCATCACCATGTCATGCCCTTGAGAGCTTGTGGTTATGAGAGAAGGAGACGCTAGATTTCAGTTAGCTTTATAACGAGAAGGCGCTTTGTTTGCGAGAGTATGTTTGCGCAACAACAAGTGCTGATGAATAACTCATTAAATCATCTTCATCGGCGAATCGGCTTTTCACTCAACTAATATGAGCTCTTTTTAGCGCCCCTGACTAAGCATTCCCCGAACCATTGTTACTTAGCGCAGCATTTGCTTTTCCGAATCCAACATAAACCGCGCACCGTCAATTCCGTGACGATCCTGGTCGATTTCGGCGCAGATCCGTAATCTTCTCTGAGCCTTCTCTTTTAAGCGGGCACTTCCGCATCCATCCGTTCGACCACTAAATCCAATTCGCGGCTACCCTGGGCTAGATGACCAGGGAAAATACCGTGGGGCGAATGACGATGAGCAATATGAATAATCGTTTGTGGGTCGGACGTGCCTGAACGCAGCGCGGCATAGGCTGCGGTGATTTCAGCGACGGCGTCGGGGGCGAGATCATTTAATTCTAAAATCCAGGCGTCGACCAAGCCCGCAGTCGGCGCGAGGTGTTCGGGAGCACATAAGCGACGACCTTCCCAAACGACCGTATCACCGTGCGCGCGACGCTGTAATTCGTACGGCAAACCACCATCATCAGCCGTAGCGGTTATGGACAGGGTTTTACCGACCGAGATCCCATGATCTTGACGAGTGAGCATGGCGGGAAGTCGACCATGCGCGATAACCGCCAGCGCTGGCGTCGTGACGCCGATTGCATTTAACGCACCACAACGTGCGGCCAGGCGGGCGATTTCACGACAACTGCATTCCAAGCTGATCACCACGGCGGAGGCACCGAGATCTTGCAGCGCCAACATCGTTTCCGTGCTAAACGTATTACAAAACACATCGGCAATAACGGGTAATTTTGTTTCGCGTGCGGCTTTAATGACGCCCACATGTCCAGCGACCACGCCTCGTCCTAGGTGCGTTAAATGCTGGCTTACCGGCGCTGTTGCTGGTTGGCGCACCCACCAACGTGAGTCTGCGGGAATTTTAATATTGGGCGGCGTTGCGGACCACCAATCAATGGATGGGTCATCTAACCACACGGCTGAGGCACCAGCTGCCACTGCGG
>SYDV01000017.1 GCA_005801395.1 Planctomycetia bacterium
GGCGGTGAGATTTAATCCGGTGCCGCCGGCTTTTAAACTGATGAGAAATACCGGGACTTCGCTATTTTGGAAACGATCAATTAATGCCTGGCGTTGTGGTACTGGTGTTTCTCCGGTTAGCATGACGCGTTTAATTTCTAATGCTTCTAAGCGCTTATCTATCAGGTCGAGCATGCTAGTGAATTGACTGAAAATTAAAATGCGACGTCCGTCTTCAATTAAGGTTGGTAACAGTTCGCAGAGTGCATCTAGTTTGGCGGAGAGTTTCACCGAGCTAGCGCCCTTGGCTTTAACTAAACGCGGATCGCAACAGCATTGGCGTAATTTTAATAACGCGTCAAGCACTTCGATACGACTACGTTTCAAACCTTTGTCTTTTAATGCCGCCGCCAAGCGATCATCCATCGCGATACGTACCGATTCGTATAAATCGCGCTGGCTGCCTTCTAAACGAACAGCTAATACGCTGCTGGTTTTCGCTGGCAAATCTTTCGCGACCAAGGCTTTGGTGCGACGTAATAAAAATGGCGCAATGCGACGTTGTAGTTGTTCGAGTCGCGTTTGATCGCCGGCCTTTTCAATCGGCGAACGAAATGCGGTATCAAACGTCGCGCGACTACCCAACAATCCTGGATTGAGCCAATGTAATTGCGCCCACAGTTCCCCTAAGTGATTTTCCACCGGCGTACCACTGAGCGATAAACGCGAGTGTGCCGATAATGCACGCACGGCTTGTGCCGCTTTGGCATTTGCGTTTTTCAAAAATTGCGCTTCGTCACAAATGAGCAGCGACCACTTTTGTTTTTCCAAGACCTCACGGTCGCGCAACAACGTGCCGTAGGTGGTCACCACTAAATCAACCTGTTCATACGCCTGTCCATGACGTTCAAGTCCATGGCGCAAAACCACGCGTAACTTGGGATAAAACTTGCGCGCCTCGCGGAGCCAATTCGGGGCCACGCTGGCTGGTGCGATGACCAGTGCCGGAAACTGCAAACGACCAGCTTGATGCTCGATCGCCATATGCGCTAACACCTGAACGGTTTTTCCTAGGCCCATGTCATCAGCTAACACACCACCGGCACCGGCTTCACGTAAACGTTGCAGCCACGCTAAGCCATGACGTTGGTAGGGACGCAGCGTACCGGCAAAATCCGCTGGCGGATCCATTTCCCCAGGCTTCAGCAATGGCCGCAGCCGTTCTGCCAATGCGCGTAAGCGATCTGCCCCGAGCCAACGCGGCAGAACATCGCTGATATCATCCATGGCCAATAAAGCTTCGGGCGAAATACTTAAACCTTCGGTGGTGGTCGAATAGAGCGCACTAATAAATTCAACTAAACGGCGTAAGCGTTCCGTCGGCAAGCGCACTAAACGGCCATCGCCCAGCGGCATCAACACCTGGGCATGCGCGTCACCAGCGCGCTCGAGTGCGGCAAAAGCGGTTGCTCCCCCTGCCACTAAATTTGCTAAAGCAGGTGCTAAATCAACACGTTGGCCATCGACTTCAATACCTAAGTGTAATTGGAACCAATCATTTTTATCCTGGTCACCGACTTCGGCAATTAATTCATCACCGTCTAATATTTCCCGCTTCATGACGCTGCCGTCACGTCGCTCAATTCGCCATCCTGCTTGGACTAATTCTGGTAGAAAAGTTTCAGGAAATGTTTGATGAGAAATAATTCCACCAGAGCGTGGAGCAGAGGGACAAATACTGTGACTCGCACGGTCGTCGGCAGCGCGGTCTATTAATTTCCACGGATAATTATTCCATTCCGAAAGCATGCTAATGCCTCGCGCCTTGGTCGCGCGTAGCGCTCGTTGCTCGGCGACCACATCGCGCAAAGGACCATCTTTCCCTGCACGCAAAGATGGATCGCTAGCGCGCACCGCATAACCACCGTAACGAAATGATAGCGTTATGACTTCGATGGTTTGCCGCAATTTTTGAGAAGCCCCGTAAAATGGCGCTACGCGCGTGCGCCACAAATGCGCGATCGGCTCACACATTACCGGTTCCGGTTCCGCTACGGGTGGCGGCGGAATACCTAAAGCCAGGGCGATTCGGTGGGCTGTCATATTATCCACCGCTGGCAAATCAGTGACATGGGCCAAGCGACTTGCATCAAGCGTCGTGGTTAATGGTCCTATTTCTCCATTAAAAATTACGCGTGGTGGATTACTGGATACGACCGCGATGGCATGATCATCTGATAAACGTAAACGCCATTTTTGTTTTTGTTCTGGATGCCAAGATGGCGACAATTCCAATCCCAGCCCACAGCGCAGTGGAGTTGAACTGACTTCGCTGACACCACCCCAATTTGTCATGCTCATTAAGAATAAACGATTCGTGCTTACCAGACGATCGAGCAAAGCTCCAGAAGAGCTTGATTCACCAATTTCAATGGCTGAACGCAGATGCCCATGATTGCGATTTTCAGCAATTAAAGCGCCAATTAATCCACGATCTTGATCGCTCACATAGGCGGGAATATTCGCCAAAAGCATAATCGGATCGTCTTTCACTCGCACATCACGAAAACTGCCGTCTTTGAGTCGTCGTGCGGTGGCTAACATCACCAACACGCGCGACAAATGATGACGATCCAAGAGAAATAATAATTCCTGTGGTGTCGTCTTTGGTTTTGTCTTTTCCGTTTCCCTTTTAACACTCGCAGCCAACAGACGCAGGATAGGTGCATCATCATTA
>SYDV01000257.1 GCA_005801395.1 Planctomycetia bacterium
GTTTGTCCGACCGAACTGGGCGATATGGCGGACAAATATGCCGAACTCACAAAAATGGGTGTTGAGGTTTACAGCGTCAGCACCGACACGCATTTTGTCCACAAAGCGTGGCATGATGCCTCGGACACCATCAAGAAAATAAATTACCCGATGCTCGCTGACCCAACGGGAACGTTGACCCGCGCATTTGGCGTCCATATCGAAGAAGAAGGTTTAGCCTATCGCGGCACCTTTGTGGTTGCACCGGATGGGAAAATAAAAATCGCTGAAATTCATGATAAAGGCATCGGTCGCAACGCCGATGAGCTGTTACGAAAAATCCAAGCGGCGCAATTTGTTGCCAGTCATCCTGGTGAAGTGTGTCCAGCAAAATGGAAACCGGGTGCACAAACGCTGAAGCCTAGTCTCGATTTGATCGGTAAATTATAGCCACTCGGGCCCGCTTTCGCCTGCGGCAAAAGACCCAGCTGTGCTGGTTTTCCGGCTGCGCCGGAGAAGGCCCTATTTTCAGTTGGGGGGCAATTGCCCCCCAACAACGCGCCTCCGGCGCTGCCCCCACTTTCGCACCACCACGCGGACCACCCGCCTGAATCGTTTCGGCAAATATTATCTTATTGTTCTCCCGCACGCGGCCCTCTCTTAGCTCGTACTGGGGAACCGCTCTTTTTTAATCCTCTTTTATTAAGGACTTTATTATGCTCGACCAAACAATTTTTGCACAATTATCCCAAGCCTTTTCCACCCTCACCGCAAAAATCACCTTGGTTTTATCCACCAGTGATCATGCCCAACAGGCTGAGGTGCGAACCATGCTGACTTCGGTCGTCGGCACGAGTGCACAATTGCAGCTCGTCGAATCAGAACAACGAACGACGGTGCCGCGTATCAGTTTATTGCGTGACGGTTTGCCACTCGGCGTTTCATTTCGCGGTATGCCCGGAGGTCACGAATTTACCTCGTTCGTATTGGCGATTCTCAACGCTGATAGCAAAGGTCGCATGCCAGATGCCGGACTAACGGCGCGTATTCGTGCTATTCGTGGCCCATTACGTCTACGAACCTACATCAGTTTAGAATGCACCAATTGCCCAGATGTAGTGCAGGCGCTGAACCTCATCGCCTTAATCCATGACGATTGCCAACACGACATGTGTGACGGCGGCGTCCTCGGGGAAGAAGTCGAGCGTCTACGCATTCAAGGTGTTCCGGCGGTATTTGCTGGCGATGATTTAGTCCATGTCGGAAAGTCGTCACTCGGCGAATTAGTTGATTTATTGGAACAACGTTTTGGCACCACGACCAACACGGCAAACAATACCACCATCCATACGGTCGACGTCGCCGTCATCGGAGGAGGCCCCGCAGGTGCTGCCGCAGCTATTTATAGCGCCCGTAAAGGCTTACGCGTCGCTGTGATCGCCGGTCGAATCGGCGGCCAGGTGAGCGACACCATGGGCATCGAAAACTTGATCTCGGTACCTTATACCGAAGGCCCTAAATTAGTCGCAGATCTGCGCAGTCACTTGGTGGCCGCCGGAGTCCAAGTTTTGGATCAGCGCACAGTCGAATCCATCAGCGATAACGACCGCAAAATCTTGCATCTTAAAGGTGGAGAAGTCGTGCACGCAGAGCAACTGATCATCACCACCGGTGCTAAATGGCGCGAATTAGGCGTCCCTGGGGAACGCGAACATATTGGACATGGAGTAGCCTTTTGCCCACATTGTGACGGACCATTTTTCAAAGGCAGACGTGTCGCCGTCGTTGGTGGCGGAAATTCAGGAGTCGAGGCCGCCATAGATTTAGCCGGGATCTGCACCCAGGTCACCTTGTTGGAATTTGGCGATGAATTACGCGCCGACGCAGTTCTGCAACGTAAAGCTCGCAGTTTACCCAATGTCACCATCATCACCCAAGCACGAACCAGCGAGGTCGTTGGCGATGGAAAATCCGTCTCGGCTATTCGTTATGAAAATCGCGCGACCAAAGTCAGCAACAGCGTTGCCGTTGATGGGATCTTTGTGCAAATTGGTTTATCGCCAAATTCCGCGCTGGTTAAAGATCTGGTCGAAACGAATCGCCAAGGCGAAATTGTGGTCGACGCGCGCGGGCGAACCTCACGGCCAGGCATTTACGCGGCCGGCGACGTGACCACGACCCCCTATAAACAAATTGTCATCGCCATGGGCGAAGGGGCAAAAACGGCGCTCGCCGCTTTCGAAGATCGGATGCGGGCACCCAGTATTAACGCGGCTTAATCACATTCTTGGGCAAACTTTTACGCCAAACACTGGCTAATTCTTGATAGGCTGTGGCGCGTGGATCCTTCATGCGCCACAGCATGGCGATGGTGCGAAATGAACGATCACCTGCTAATGGCCGATAAACCACCTGGTTATCGTCTTCGTTTACGGCCAATGCTGGAACAATCGTCAGGCCAACGCCGGTACCAACTATTTTTCGTAAGGTTTCCAAACTCGTTGCTCGGTAATCTGCACCCAAACGATGGTCCGCACGACGGTCGCAGACAGCAAGCGCCTGATCACGTAAACAATGTCCTTCGTCGAGTAATAATAACCGTTCGCTCATCAGGGCATCGGGCTCAATCTGTTTCTGTTTCGCTAAATGATGTCCCTTCGGCATCACCACCATAAATGGCTCATCATATAATAGTTCACAGTGGTGACGAGCTTCCATATGGTCTAACAACGCCAGCACCGCAATATCGATCCGTCCACTATCTAATTCTTTCAAGAGAATCCCGGTCATGTCTTCGCGAATGGGAAGAGTGACCTCAGGGAATTTTTTTTCACACGCCGCCATCATCCACGGCAAAGCAAACGGCGCGACCGTGGGAATAATACCTAAACGCACCGGACCATAAAACGGTGGTTTTCCACGACTGGCCGCTAATTCTACTTCTTCTAATGCTAACAAAGCTGCGCGCGCCGCGATGATTACACGTTCTCCAAGCGGCGTTGGTCGCACCCCCACAGCATCGCGCTCAAACACCTGACAACCCATGCGTTTTTCCCATTGTTTAATCAGCGACGACAAGGTCGGCTGAGAAACATGCGCTGCTGCCGCTGCGCGCCCAAAATGTAAATAATCCGCTAGAGCAACCACATAACGCAATACCGGAACCGTAGTCGCCTTCGGATCAAAAATCGGGTCAGTCGACATAGATTATTCCTTACTCAAATCGTTTAAATTCGTGAGGTAAATTTAGCGAAAGAAATAGCCGCGTGCTGCGCGTTAGACAGGGATGCGATATCCGTTGTTCTTAGCTAGCTCCAACTCAAATCCTCACTAGCCTCTGCAACATGCTTTGGACTATTATCAGCTATGGTGCCGCAGCATTGGCAATCATGGTTTCTATCTATGCCGCCGTTGTCCCAGGGACAAGGGGTTGGAATGGCATAGACGATTTCTTATTGCGTGTCGGTATTATTGGCGTCCTCGCCCTAATCTGTGCTATCACTGCAAGCGTTGGCCTGTATATTGGCGAACCAACTAAAGTGCATTTAATTATCCTATTGGCACTGGCTGTTATCCCCGCCATCGCCTTTATCGTCTTTGCCGCGATGCTGATTATTAAATTACTTTAGTGCTCGTTATTTTTTGCCTGTTTCCAGGACACTAGCCTCCAGAACGCCAATGGTAGCTAACCATTCTAGACTACCACGTTGCCACGCATCCCAACTTGGGCCTTTATAGCCATTTAACCCGTGCCCGCCGTTCGGTAATTCTAATAATTCTACTGGCCGCATCGCGGCGCGCATCGCGGCTAGAAAAACACGACTATTTTCAATTATGACGATTTTGTCATCTATGGCATGCGCTAGATACACCGGCGGAGTTTCTTTTCCCACCTGGAATTCGGTGGAAAAACGCTGAACCAACTCTGGAGTTGGGTTCTCCCCTAATAAATTTTTTCGTGATCTTTGATGAGTGATACCATCTTGCATCGAGGTTACCGGGTAAATGAGCAACGAAAAATCCGGACGACTGGACTGTTGTTGTACCATGTCGGACGAAGTGGCATCACCTAGTTCAAATAAGGTGGTCGCACTGGCCGCCAAATGCCCCCCTGCCGAAAAGCCAATAATGCCAATGTGCTTCTCATCAATATTCCATTCTTTTGCCCGCGCCCGCACCAAACGTATGGCGCGCTGTGCATCTAATAACGGCACCGCGGAACGCCCTTTCGGCAAGCGATAATCGAGCACCACTCCCGTAATGCCGTGCGTATTTAACCAGGCAGCAATTCCATGTCCCTCACCGCCACTCACCCGAATTCCGTAACCACCACCTGGGCATATCACCAACGCCACGCCATTGGGCTGAGCTGGTCGATGTAGGGTAATAATCGCCTCAGCAGGTGCCACTTCACTTTTACCATCGCCGATAGGTGCCAACTCATTCCATAGCGGAAAACGTTCACCCTCCCCGGCAATTAAGGTTATCGATAAACAGAGCATGATTAAAATACGCATCATAAATCACTCCCAAAGGTACGGGACATAAAAGGCAAACCTAATCCGGAGGCTTTTATCATCGACGCTCTGATCTCTGAATGGTCCGACTATTTTTTCCGTGTTCAACCTTGAGTGTTTAACTTAAAGACAATCCGGTTACCACCTTAAATCTTGAAGCTTTCACATTGAAGACTCAAAGAATCGCAAAGGCACTGACGATCCCTTCCTAACTTACGCTTGCGAAGTGAATTGCAGTGGCGCATCGTGTACACCTAATATTATGTGCGCAGCTCAATCAACTATTTATTCA
>SYDV01000258.1 GCA_005801395.1 Planctomycetia bacterium
GCCGAATCAAACTCGCCTTCTCGGCGGCAGACCAATGACGATTAGATTTCGGGGATGGAGCGGGTGATGAAGTCGTGCTCATGGCTAAATCCTGTGAGATTTCTCACGATTGGGAGTGCGGATTTAGCTTAAGTAAAACAAAATAATAAACTTGATGCGGCTGGCCAGGCAATAAAACGAGCCGTTGGTGGACGCTTACGAACACAAATAATGCGAGTGGTGCTGATGCGTGGGTCTTTGTTGTCCATGGCGGCCTCCGGTGTTGGCTGACTGCGTTCCTTGTGACTGCGCAGTCGCTGGCGTTGCTACTGGAAAGGTAATTCACAATCGTGCCTCGCCCCACTGCCGATGTGGTTCCGCCAGGACACATAATGCGCAATTTTGGCAATTAATTGCCAAACGAGCAGAATCCAGGAGGGCTTTTGGTAGGGCTACAAGAGGTAAAACCACTGATGGCGTGCATTAAACGCATTTATACGAAATTTTAGTGTCCCCAAGATTGCCAAAAGTTGGCAAGTTGGTTAGGTTGTCCTGCATGGTCGATGGCATGTCATTTGGGGAATTGCTCGGGCATTGGGTGCGGCGTCAGGGCATGACCATGGCGGAATTTGCTCAGCGCATGAAATTAAGTCCATCCACGTTATCGCGCATACGGACAGGCACTCGGCAACCGAATGCGCGACAATTAACGAGATGGGCAGATGCTCTGCGCTTGGACCCAGAAGCACGGCGGCAATTTATCGATTTGGCGTTGTTAGAACAAACACCGTCCGAAATTCGTGAGCGTTTAGCGTCCACCGAAGCACAAGCAAATCAGGCCCGTGATCAACGAGCGCAATTAGCGGCAGATTATGGTCGCTATCGCACCAACCAAGGTTTCCATGATGGCTGGTGGTTAACCTATTCCAGTTCGTTTTTGAATGACGGCAATATTCAACGCAGTTTAATTCATCTCCAAGGAACAGCGGCAGAGATGCAGGTACGCGATGCTGGTCGTTTGCATTATAGCTATCATGGCCAAGCAGAAGCATTGGGTGATAAATTATTTATTCGCTTGTCCGAAGATCGTGGTGGAGCTGAATATGTGCAAATTACGCTGCATTCGTTGTTTGATTATCAGCGCCCTTCATTCCTCTATGGCTTAGTGTGCGGAATTAGTGGTAAAGACGTTCGCCATCCATTATCCGTGCCGGCTGCCAGCCGCATCTTATTTCTGTACGCGGGAAATGACGTAGATTTACCAGCAAATAGCTCGGCTTTTCAGCGTTTGGAATCTGTGTTGGGAACTTATGATCCTAGACACATGAAACACTTGTGGCCAACATTTCTAGGCGACAGTGATTATTTACGAGATTGTTTGCGCTTGGGTGATGAAGCACTCGACAGTGCTGTGCTGCGTATCATCGATAGTCGCGGGCCGAATGGTGATCACGTATTACGCGCGGCATTTAATTAATTGGCTATTAATTAACTTCTATTTTACACCCTGACGTGCTTTAATAATTTGTTTCAGTTCTGTGGTCCACGCAGCGCTAAGGGGGCCGTCTGGGTGGATCACGATCCAACACTCGACTTCTTTGAATAAGGCGTTGATGACATCCTCATCGCCAACGGAAGTGCGTTTATCGAGATATCGTTTGAGTGTCAGTATCGAGGTTCCGGCGCGCTCGGCCCACGTACTTAGGCTGATACCACGTAGCTCCATAAATGGGGCGAGTTCGCGTAATTGGTTTAATAATGACACGCTTAGCATGGGCTTCTCCTGGGCGTGGAGCGTAGGGAAATGAAGAGCGCCTGGAATCCCCTGAATGAGTGAATTTAGACGTGGTGTTATCGGCGGAGATAAATCCAATAACCATCACTATGACAATAGCTTACAAGCAAGGCGGAGGCAGAAGACGTGCGCAGACGTCAATCCTGGGTCATAATGAATCACAGCTATGTTCATCCGTGGGATCAGCGTGGCAGTGACTAAACTACCTTGATGGATCAATCTCCTATGACCACTGCTCCTTCGGCTGAATTCATTAGTCAAGTCACCCGTAGCCAACGGCATTTATTGGCATTTGTGCAAACGCTTATTTGGCATCCCGCTGATGCGGAAGATGTCCTCCAGGAAACGAATTTAGTGCTGTGGCGCAAGGCCGACGAGTTTGATGCGACGCGTCCTTTTATGCCATGGGCGATGCGCATAGCTCAATTGCAGGCGATGGCGTGGTTAAAAACCCGAGGTCGAGCCAAACAACGGTTGCAAGATACGTTGCTTGAAACATTGGCGGTGGAAGCGATTGAAGACATGGAAATAATTGAACCAAGACGCGCAGCATTAACTGAATGCATGCAGCGCTTGTCTGAAGATCATCGAGGTTTAATTGCTCGCCGATACGAACCCGATGGTTGTGTACAAGACGTTGCAGATGAGCGCGGTAGCACGCCGAAAGCCGTATCAGAAATGTTGCGCCGCATTCGTCAGCATTTGATGACCTGTATTGAAAATAAAGTGCGATCGAGCAAAGCATGAGTACATCTCACGACCTTCACCTGTTTTGTAATCGCTTAGTCGATGGCACCTTAAGCGCTACTGATCAGCAACAATTTGAAGCGATATTAGTTGGTGATAAAGAAGCTCGCCGTTGGTATCGTCATTTTATGGCCATGCATGTGTCGTTACAGTGGGATTATGCCGTCGCTGCTCAGCAACAACCATCTTCATCAGTACATGCTTTTTCTATGGGTCGTGTTTGGTGGCCATATGTTGCAGCAGCATTAGTTTTGTTAGCGATTAGTTTATCTGTAACCTGGGAATTGACGCGTCCAGCTCCCGCCCAGGCCATAACCGTGGTGAGTGTTAGCGATGGTACGGCACTGTGGACGACAGATGCCGTACAACAACGGACCTTGGTCAGTGGTGATACGGTGCGTTCAGGATCATTGGCACTGAATGGTGCTGGAGCAAAGACATCGTTGCGTTTTATTGATGGCACTTTGTTACATCTGACTGGCGACACGACTCTGCATGTTATTGATGATGGGCAAAAACGTCTCCAAGTGCAGCACGGACAATTGCGCGCCAGTGTGCAGCCACAGCCAGAAAATAAACCGATGATGATTCATACGGATACTGCGGTCATTCAGGTTGTGGGAACCAGTTTTAATGTCGTGGTATTAGCCGATGCGACGGCGTTAGAAGTTGATTCAGGACAGGTAAATATTCAACGAGCTGCTGATGGTAAAACCATATCGGTAAGTAGCCGTGAAGCTGTTGTCGTAACGCTGAATGCTAATCAGGAACTCATTGCCGGTCAGCAACAACATATTCCCACGATGTGGCATTATGACGGCAGCAGACCAATACCGCCCCCAGGGAAAGGAACCTGGGAAGCATTCACCAACGGTTTGTCTGGAGGATTCGTTCACGCATTGCCGTATGTGGCGGCAACGAAAAAAGATGGCAGTAAAGTCATTCATCAGGGGGTGCGCTTTTATTCACTAGATGGATTCGGAAAGCCATTTGTGAGCTTGAATGAGCGCTCAGTTATTCGCATGCGCTACCGTTTTGGATTTGGGAAAGCTAAGCCTTTAAATTTATTTATCAGTACGCAAATACCATCAGGTGGGTTTGGCGGTAATTTCGAGGCTATTATTAAAACCACCGGAAATTCAGATGCTGATGGTTGGCACACGGCCGAAATTTCGATGAATGAATTGCGTTCAATTTTCCCTAAAGACTTCCCCGAACCTTATGGTCGACAGGTGAAAATGTTATTGCCAAACTGTTATTCCGTACAGGCCGATTTACAAATTCGTGATATTTTGGTGAGCGATCAATAAGCTCATCTTGAAATCGGAGCGCTGTCCTAGGATTTATATAATCTGTCGTGCTTACCAATAGCGGTGTATGGCTGAATTGCCTTAAGTCATGGTGCCCTGATATGAATCGTGCGAGCGCCAACAATTATTAGCAGAATCAAGGAACGATGGCGCTTGCCTTATGTAGGGACTTCCGGATGCTCCCGATCCATGTTTTGAAAAGGCTCCCATGCTTACTCGCTACCTACGCGTTGTGTTATTCTATTGCTTGATTGGTAGCACAACATTGGCTCATGCAGAGACTTGGACGGGAAACAACTCAGGACATCCGGAATGGAATTTGACCTTGAATTGGAGTAGTTTATCGGTTCCGGCAAGTGGAGCGGCTTTAACGTTTCCTTTAGCAGCGGCGCAGAAAAATAACACGAATAATTTTATTGATGGGACCGTTTTTGGTCCCATCGTCATGGATGGAACGGGTTATGTTTTGGGTGGTAATAGCATTAGTTTGCAAGGCGGATTGTCACTGACGGGAACAAATGCCAGCGCCACTGTTTCATTACCGCTGATCGTTAATTCAACGCAATTAATAACCGTCCAGGAAAATTCTTCGACGTTAACGGTGAGTGGAATAACGAGCGGGTCGGGCGGAATAACGAAAGATGGTTTAGGAAAATTCGTACTGACGCAAAATTCGACCAATACAGGTGTGTTCCGTGTCGAACGCGGAACGCTGGAAGTAATCAGCATTATGCCAAATATCATTCAGCTTGGGAATGGATATTTATCGGGCACGGGCACGGTTGGCGGCATTCAATCATTGTTGACCCCACAGGCAACAATTAGTCCAGGTGTTGGTGGTGGGGCAACGGTCATTGGAACACTGACCAGTGCAGGAAATGTAGAACTATCAAGCACTGACGCGGTTTTCCTTAATCTCGGAACGAATGTAACGGATAAATTAGTGGTGCAGGGAACCTGTAATTTTGGTGGTGCAAATTTTATTATTAATCATCTGGGGACATTACCCGCTGCATTAACCGGATTAACACTGAATACCGATTATATCATAATAGATAATGATGGCACTGACATCATGCAACTAGGGGCGGTGATGGGGACCTGGCTTATTCAAGATCTCCCTTTAATTGAAAC
Organism: Planctomycetia bacterium; assembly: GCA_005801395.1. The sequence goes on from SYDV01000258.1 coordinate 4,966, forward strand.
GGTTGCTTATCAGTTAAGTCGCGTCGGTGGTAGTAATAATAATGATCTGACTATTCGTCGCGTGCCCACGACAGCATCGACCACCGTGTTGAGTTTTATGCCAACGACGTCAACTAACGTAGGAGTCAACGTCACGTTAAGAGCGACGGTTAGCTCTCTGACGGGCATCCCGGCGGGAAGCGTTTCATTTTATGATGGGTTTAGTAAAATTGGTGATGCGACTATTAATGGAAGTACGGGGTTCGCGGATTTGGTAACCAGTGCACTATTGCCTGGGGCGCGTCAATTGACGGCAGTTTTTAATGGATCAACGAATCATGCACGCAGTCAGTCAGCTATAGCGACTCATACGGTTATTGGAACGAACACGACTACGGTGCTTACTATGGCTCCAGTTGGTACGACAGCGACGCTGACCGCGCAGGTGAATGCAGCAGCGGGAATGGCGGCTGGAGCAGTGGAATTTTTTAATGGAGCTACGTCATTAGGGACCGTTATTTTAAATGGCAGTGCGAGTGCGCAATTAACGACGTCAGTTTTGGTTGCAGGTTCGTACACGTTTAAAGCGGTCTACCAAGCCACGTCGCCATTTAATGGCAGCATGGATACGGAAATCTATACTGTGGTGGGAACTACGACTTCGACAGTCGTGACGTCCTCTATCAATCCGGCCAGCGCTGGCGCAGCAGTTACTTTTACGGCCGTTGTCACAGGAACGACGCCAACCGGAATCGTCACTTTTTATGATGGCGCTGCTGCATTAGGGACAGGTACCGTGGCGGCTGGCAGTGCAACCTTTACCACCAGCGCTTTGGGTGCTGGCGCACATGATATTAAAGCGACCTATACTGGTTCGCCGACGCATCAACCAAGTATCTCACCTACGATAACGCAAACGATGACGGCTGTCGCAGGCGGTGGAGGTGGTGGAGGTAGTGGTTCATCGAGTGGCAGTGGTGGTTGCGGTTTGGGCTCTGGTTTAGCGACGCTGCTGATGGGTTTGCTGTTATTGCTGCGCTTGCGTTTGCGTCCGAATTAAAAGGCGGTGCCGGAACAATTTTTCCTGATCATCGTCTTATTGTTTTAGTTGGTGGTTGGTGCACGAAAGTAACGGTCACGAAATCCATATTTTTTGATAGGTATGGTGTCGAGCCTACGGAATCCTCAAGTTATTATACCAATTTCGGGTCATCATTGCCTAAATCAGAAGACAATGAACAGGAGGAACGGTAACCCATTTCTATCCTTTAACTTAACTCTGTGGTTAATAGCTGTCTTTTGTCTTATCCGCAGAAGTTAAAATCTCATCGGTCGGCGAAGTCGGGAAGGCTCTTATTCCTATTCTTTCGATTTTGGCAAAGTTGACTCGGAATTGGGATTAATGAAAATCGAAATCGGTGAATGCCGCTGTGGCGAATGGAATAGAAAGTTTTGATTATAAAGAAGTCGCCTCAATAAGGCGTGGTTTAGGTGGTTGTTGTTTCCGTGGGTGAATAGAACGGTCGGTTATAATTCAGTGTTCATCGTCATCTATGATAACGATGAGACCAGCTTGCCGTTGGTCGCGAGACTTATTTCCACCCAATTTAGGAAATCATTATGTATTCTACCTTGTTTCGAATAGCAGTAATTTATATATGTTTTGCTTGTTCGACCGTGATTCAGGCTGCTACTTGGACAACCACCACTCTGACCGTCACTCCTGCATCCACTCCAACTTCACCAACCGCAGCTGGTGCCAATGTGAAATTGGCCGCGATTATCAGCTCTGGAGAAGGGATTCCCCAAAGTGGGAGCACCTCTTTTTACCATGGCACCACCTTGATTGGTACAGTGGATATGAAAGGGACTTCACCCGTTATATTGAATACTAAAATGTTACCTGTGGGGAATCTTCAACTCAAAGCCGTATTTAATGCGAATACAAAATATGACACCAGCGAATCAAAAATTATCCCGTATTTAGTAGTGGGAGGAGCGACAACGACCGTGCTCAGCTCGTCGATGAATCCAGCGAATTATGGAACCAGCGTGACATTGACGGCAACGGTAGCGGGAGCAGCGCCGCCGGACACCGTCATGTTTTATGACGGCTTGAAGTTAATGGGGACCAGTACCGTAACTACTGGTGGAATTGCCACTTTCAGCATAAGCAATTTGGCTATTGGTTCACATAATCTTAGTGCATCGTATAGCGGCTCTAGCTCACTGGCCCCTAGTACATCGCCTCCATTTACGCAAACGATAAAAACGACGGGTGGGGATAGTGGAATCACCACCACTACGGTGGTGACAACTTCGTCTAGCTCAGTCCCAACAGGCACTCCAGTCACCTTGACGGCAATTGTGACCGGCGGAACACCAAAAGGGACAGTCACATTTTATGATGGGAGCACTGCGCTTGGAACAAAAAATATTACCAATGGTATAGCCAC
>SYDV01000018.1 GCA_005801395.1 Planctomycetia bacterium
ACGGCGGCGGCGGTGGACGCGGCGGCGGCGGATACGATCGCTAATTAGCGATTAAATTATCAGCTTCAATAAAACCGATCTAGCGCCATGCGCTGGGTCGGTTTTTTGTTTTTGGGCTCTGCCCCCAGACCTTGCTTGCCGCTTGCGAATGGCTCAAGGAACAATTACGTCGCACACATGCGTTTTTTACCTGCTGCTGATCCCTTACTATCGTATTTTTGTCCGTTGCCGGTTGATCGCGCCTTGCCTGCCGTGCGCTTAGAGCGATTTCCGCGTTCAGCTTATGAGGCTGTGAACGGACAAATTGGACCGTTAGCGAATTTGCGTTCCTCAGCTGGATGTGCCATCGTATTCAGCACGGATTCACCGAGAATTACCGTGGTTTTGGAACGTTTACGTCATCATCAACCCATCGCTTGTGGAATTACTTTAGAAATCGAACGCGATGATGGCTGGCATCAGGTGTCTAGCGCTGATATTCGTGAATTGGATGGCGATGTGAGTATTGGTTTACCGACGGGGCTCGAACGCGGCGGGCCGGTACGAACCGTGTGGGTGTGGTTACCACTGATAAGTACCTGTGCCGTCGCCGGCATAAAAATAACCGAAGGGGCGCAAGTCGCTGTGGCGAAATTACCGGAACCACGCTGGCTAGCGATCGGTGATAGTTTGACCCAGGGTTTTAGTGTTCAATCGCCTGTCCAAAATTGGGTGCATCGCCTGAGTCGACGCTGGTCTATGCCTGTTTATAATATGGGTGTTGGCGGAATTAAGATTGAACCAGCGGTTTTTTCTCCGGCATTGACTGAGCGGCGATACGATTTGGTGACGATAGCACTGGGCAGTAATCATTCGTGGCGCGAATCGGATGTCGAAACTGCGGTGCTTGCGGCAAAATCTATGGTTGAGCTAGCCCTAGCGGGCGGACATGGTCGTGTGGTGTGGTTGCTACCACCGTGGAAACCGTGCGAAGAGGGGAAAGGTCCGTCGGATTTTGCCGGTGTGCCATTAGATCGAGCAGCAGGGCAACGCGTCGGTCGTGTTCGCGAAGCGTTACGCGAATGTCTTAATCGTGTAGTCCCGGCATTGACCATCATCGACGATTTAATGCCTCATGATCACAGATTATTACCAGACGGTTTACACCCACAGGCTCTCGGATTTGCCAAATTCGCAGATAACGTAGCGAATAAATTGGGCGGTTAATTTTGTTTATGGGTTAATCTAACCAAGACGGAGGGGCGTTAGGTATTTGGCAGAGCGTCATTACGCTGATGGCCTATGCCACGTCCTTCATCAACATCAGCCATCACTTCTCCTCGCGCTAAAGCGGTTATTCCCGCAGCTGTGTCCGCCGCGAAGAAGAAATCCCCAGCAAAAGAACCCCAGACGAGCCCGGAGTCGGCAGACGTTTTGCAGGATGGATTGCACCCACGTAGTCGACATCACGGATCGTATGATTTTGTCGCGTTGACGAAAATATGCCCTGACTTGAAGCGTTACGTGATGACTAATCGTTTTGGTAATCGTTCGATTGATTTCGCCATGCCGGTGGCAGTCAAAACGTTAAATCAAGCGCTGATGCTTAGTTTTTATAATATCAAAGCGTGGGATATTCCGGCGGGATATCTATGTCCTCCGATTCCTGGGCGAGCTGATTATCTACATCACCTCGCGGATTTATTAGCTACCGGACATAGTGGAAACATGCCGAAAGGAGAAAAGATTTCGGCGCTAGATATTGGCGTTGGCGCAAGTGCAATTTATCCATTAATTGGTCATCGTGTATATGGATGGCGATTTGTTGGCAGTGATTGCGATGCGAAAGCGACTGAATCGGCACGGCGAATTGTGCGCGCCAATGAGGGTTTGGATAAGGTCATTACGATTCGCACGCAACAATCTACACAAAAGATTTTTAACGGAGTCGTAAAGCCGGACGAACATTTCGACGTGTCGATGTGTAATCCGCCATTTCATACATCGGCAGAGGAAGCAGCGGCTGGTACGCGGAGAAAATGGCTGCAATTGGGGAAAACCGCTGCGTTGCGCAATAGTGACAAACCCGTTTTAAATTTCGGAGGAAAAGAAACCGAGTTATGGTGCCCAGGCGGCGAAGTCGGTTTCATCAGTCGTATGATTCAAGAAAGTGCGGAATATAACAATCTCTGTATGTGGTTTACCTCATTGGTGTCCAAAGAAACCAGCATGCCGGCAATTGTACGCGCTCTCAAGCAAGCCCATGTCCGCGAACGACGTGTTATCGAATTAGTCCACGGGCAAAAACGTAGTCGTATTGTTGCTTGGACTTTCCTAGATGAACGTCAACGCAAGACGTGGCGCGACGCGCGTTGGGGTTTTTAGTTTTGGGGCTCTGCTCCAGGCCCCGCGTCCCTTTGTCGCACCTTTTTTTCCTTCGCTACGTAAAAAATCATCGGGCGGTCGCTTTGCTCCCATTTTGCCCTATGATCGGTGCTCGGCGGGCGTGTTTTTTCAGCCATGTTTTTCGTTCGCCATTATTTTTTTTCGGACATCTGTTCGGAGAACAAAACGAAGGTATCGATAAAATAAATTAATATTTTATCGCACGCGTAAAATAAATCGCGCTCCGCCAATGGGCGCGTCTTCAACGCTCAATGATCCGCCATTCAATGCCGCAATGGTGTGCGCGATGGCGAGGCCTAATCCCGTACCGTGATCTTTGGTGGTAAAGAATGGGGTAAATATGCGTTGGCGTTCGTCTTTGGGTACACCTGGGCCGTTGTCATCAATGGTGTAGATGAGGTGGTCAGCCTCTCTGCTTACGGTAATAATGACCTGTCCATCAGTTCGACTCGTACCTTGCACTGCCTGAATGGCGTTTTGAACTAAGTTGAGTAAAACTTGTTTTAGTTGCATCCCATCAAGGGGAATGGCGGTTTTTCCCGCGTGATCGTGGAGCGTGAGCGCGACAGAAATTTCATCTGGCTGAACGGCTTCACCAGCTTTGGTAAGTTCAAGACATGACCGCGCTAAATCCCCAGGGATCGCTGGTCGGCGTTCAATGCGGCGTGGATTGGTAAATTCTAATAAGGCACTGACGGTGCGATTCAGCGTTCGCACGCCTTCGACAATATGATTGGCGAAGGCGTGACGTTTGTCATCGTTGGGCAAATCACGAACTAATAAACTGGCGAAGCCTTCGATGCCATTTAATGGATTGCGAATTTCGTGGGCCACGCCGGCGGCCATTTCGCCGAGTTGTTTTAAGCGATCCGCGCGTTCGACGGATTCTTGCAGGCGACGTACTTCGGTGACGTCTTCAAAAACCTCAACCGCTCCGATGAGGGTGCCGTCTTGACTGAGCAGGGGATTTGCCTGAGCGGATAATATACGCGGGCGACCGTCGCGACCGCGGATGTGGTGTTCATAGGCGCCGGTTGGTATGCCATTGAGTAGTGCTAACAGTGGGCTGTCGGGGAATGTGGCGCGCCAGTCGGCGCCAATCGGATCTGGTACCATCCCTGAGAGTAATAATTCTGCGGCGCGATTACAGGTCGTGACGATGCCTTCGCGGTCGATGGCGACCACTCCACTGGCCACTGATTCCATGACTAAATTGAGCCAGGCCGTCGTGCGGTCGAGTGCTGCTACGTTTTCGCTGAGTTTATGATTGGTGGCGACCAGCTCTTGCTGCTTCTGTACTAATACCTGTTCTAAGCGGTTAATACGCGCCGACAGTGCTGCGGTGGTTTCGTCAAACAGACGTAAAGCCGCCTCTATTTCAGCAAGTTTTGGCGGTTGGGGTTCCGGCACAGGAGTTAGATTAGAGGTATTTGGCAGGTGGGGAAGGTCTGAGGAGGTCGGAATTTCAAATCATCCACAATCACATACTGGAAGTCTGCCACAAACCGCTAAAGCTCTGCTTTCCATGACGGCCAACGCTTTTCCTATTCGCATCGACAGCCTATTTTATCGTGAGGCCGGTTTGGCCTACCATACGGGAGCCCATGAACATCGGGTGCACCAGTGGATCTATTGCATGCATGGTGGCATGACGATTTCAATTAACGGCAGCTTCTTTGAATTGCATCCGGAAGAATCTCTGATCATTCCACCAAAAGCGAATCGTGAAACGTGGTGTCGACAAAAGGCACCCGGGTATTTGGTGTGTATTTTTGACGCTGCGCGTTTGGATATGACATCATTGGAGAGTCGAGTCTTAAAATTACCGAGCGAAATGCGCGAAGACATTCAAGCCTTGGTTCGTGAATTGCGCCAGCCGCGTGGAAATGAATCGCCATTTTTAACCAGCGCTTTAGTCGTTCGTTTATTAATTGGCCATTCACGTACGATTGAATTAGGCACTCCGCAACCGACATCGTCCTTGTCGTCGCTTAATGCTATTCGCCATCAAGAAGTGGTGGAACAGGCCGAAGTGTTCATGAAGAAAAATTTACATCGGCAATTATTGCGTCATGAAATTGCCACATCTGTCAATGTCAGCGAACCGCATCTGGCAAGATTGTTTCGTGCGGCGACCAACAAAACGGTGCTACAACGTCTCACTGATATGCGAATTGTTCAAGCGAAGTCGTTACTGCTTGAGAGCACCTTATCAGTTACGCAAATCGCGGGCGAGGTCGGTTTAAGTTCCTTCAGTCACTTTACGCGAATTTTCAAACGCGCCGTAGGCGTAGCGCCATCAGATTATCGCCGGTCGGGTGGACAGTCGTGGGCGTGAGCGCAAAGCACTCAAAGCAGATCGAATACAGAACCTGAATTGATCGCGTCTGGCTAGATTTAAATCGCTGGGCTATCTAGGATACCAAGCCAGCGTTCTGCTAAAGCGTCCGTTTTGCCGTTTCATCTTTGTCCATTTCCGTTTAAAGGATCTCCATGAGCACTTCTCCTTCAAAAATTCTTCGCATCGGTGTTGTTGGCATTGGCAACATGGGCTCGAGTCACGTGACGACCATCAATGACGGCAAAGTAAAACGCTGCCAGGTGACGGCGGTTGCTGACGGCGATGCCGAGCGCACTGGCCGTTTCCCGAAAGCGAAAGCATTTAAAACGGGTAAAGAATTAGTGGAGTCGGGTGAAGTCGATGCCGTGATCATCGCGACCCCACATTTCGATCACACGACGTTAGGGACAGCCGCTTTAGCCGCTGGTCTGCACGTGTTAGTCGAAAAACCATTGTCTGTTCATAAAGCTGACTGTGAGCGATTGATTGCTGCCTATCATGCGCGTCCTAAGAAAGAGCAAATTTTTGGCGCTATGTTTAATCAGCGTACTGACCCACATTATGCTAAAGTGCGTGAGTTAATTGTGAGTGGTGAATTAGGCGAAGTTCGTCGAATTAATTGGATCGTAACCGATTGGTTCCGTACGGAAGCTTATTATGGCAGCAGCGGTTGGCGCGCGACCTGGAAGGGTGAAGGCGGTGGGGTATTGGTTAATCAATGTCCCCATAATTTAGATTTAATTCAATGGATGTTTGGGATGCCGACTTCGGTGCGTGCATTTTGTGAATTTGGAAAATGGCATGATATTGAGACGGAAGATGCGGTGACTGCGTACTTGGAATTTCCTAATGGCGCGACCGGTGTCTTTATAACCTCGACGGGTGAAACTCCTGGTACCAATCGTTTAGAAATTGCTGCCGAACGTGGTCGTATTGTTATTGAAAATGGTAAGGTTCAGTGGACGCGTAATACCGTTGCGATGACTGAATTTAGCAAGACCACGGATTCAAGTTTTGGTCGCCCTGACGTGTGGAACATTGATATTCCCATCGACGGTAGTGGTGGTCAGCACATCGCCATTTTACAAAACTTTGTCGACGCTGTTCTGGATGGTGTGCCGTTGATCGCACCTGCTGTCGAATGCATGAATTCGGTAGAAATCGCTAACGCGTGCATCTATTCGAGCCTCACGAATGCCACCGTGCAATTCCCGCTGGATGGCGCGAAGTATGAGCAAGCCCTGCAAAAGCTCATTACCGAATCTAAGTTCGTGAAAAAAGTGGTCAAACGTACCGCGAGTGCGGATGATTTTGCGAAGTCGCATCAGAAGTGAAATCCTTAGGAGTGTCAGGAAGTCCTTTGGAGGGTCCGGAAGTCCGGAAGTCCTGGGTCTTCGGGCATTTTTCTCCGTTGGGCGTTCTTTTTTGCGACGGCTATAAGGACTTAACGTCTAATTCAATTTCAATGGCCCCAGCCTTTCTGTAGTCGCAATTGTGACGCCCGCCGTTTCATGCAGTATGTCTCACGCCAGGCTTCCGGACTTTCGGACTTCCGGACTTCCGGACCCTCCAAAGGACTTCCGGACTTCCGGACACAATTAAGTCCGGATTCTCCCAAAGAGGACCATTATGCGTTTGAATCAAGTCGCGCTTCAGCTCTACACGTTACGTGATTACACTAAGACCGCATCAGATTTGGCTGTTACGGTGCGTAAGGCACGGGCCATCGGTTATGAATCCGTGCAAATTAGTGGTGTGGGACCGATTCCAGATGTGGAATTAGCAGCAATTTGTCGTGGCGAAGGTGTGCGTATTTGTGCCACCCATGAAAGCGGTAAAGTTATTGTTGAAGAACCACAGAAGGTCATTGATCGTCTGGGTTGTTTAGGTGCGACGTATACGGCTTATCCGCATCCACACGTGTCGCTGACCACAGTTGAAGAAGTTCTCGCCTTGGCGAGTGCGCTCGACAAAGCTGGAAAAATCTTGCGTAAAGCAGGGATCGTACTGACTTACCATAATCATGCTTTAGAATTGCGTAAATTTGATCGCACCACCATGTTGGATTTATTTTTCGATAATACCAATAAACAAAATGGGCAGGCCAGCATTGATACATATTGGATTCAGGCCGGCGGCGGTGATCCAGTGGAGTGGTGCCGCAAATTGAAACGTCGTTTACCCATGATTCATATGAAGGACTTCGGTGTGAGTCGCGATAATCGAACCGCGACGATGATGGAAATTGGCAATGGTAACCTGAATTGGCCAGCGATCATTCAAGCAGCAGAGAAAAGCG
>SYDV01000259.1 GCA_005801395.1 Planctomycetia bacterium
ACATGACGACCGGTAAAACTATTCCTGCAAAAGGTACAGCTATACTCAGAAAGGAAGAAAGATGCAGTAGCATGGAAAAAGTAGGCTCATCCATTCCCCAGTAACGTGCTGAAGATTTACCGTTGGCGCCTTCATCAGCCCAATTGCCCTTGGGATCGTGGTAATCCGCATTTAAGACTTTATCCACTTGATATCCCTCAGGCATTTGTTTTTCGTAAGTCATGTGAAGAACCTCGGATTAGATGGCTGAAAATACAATGCGTGCATATTGGCACTTGTACGTGAATGATGGTAGGCAGAGTACAACTATTATTTAAGAAATCCTCACGAACATAAGGAAAAAAATTTGAGAAATCTCATATTAAAAGTGGAGGAACGTCTAACCTATTTGCGTCAGACTAAATGCGCAGAGTTAGCGAAAGCGATCGACAAAAATCATGCGACGGTTTCTCGAGATCGGGAGAATCTGGGGCAATGGCGGGCGGATGAGCTACTCATCATCGCTCGTGCGGATCCACATTTGCGTCACGCAATTATTGAGGCGATATCCCCTGGGCTAAAAAACGCAGAAAATCCTGATGTTTTTCGCACCGTTGTCGAAGAACTTGGACAGATGGCGGCACTCAGCAAAACCATCAGTTTATCGATTGCCGATTCCAACATTGATGCCGACGAAGCGCGGATCATTCTGCAAGATGTTCACCTGATGGTTGAGTTTATGAGTCAAACGTTGATTCCGGTATTGGAACGCACTCACAGAAAGCCTTAACTCTATAATGGCACATAAGGTTTTAAATAATGTGTCATTAATTGCTTGTTTGTGCGACATAATAAGAGGTCTGGCCTACAGCCCTCAATAGACGGTGGCAATATTCTTAAGGCGACTTTCGCTGGGCTCTTTTGCTCTAGGCTCTTTTTATGCCGCGCCTTTGGCGATTTTAGCACTGATCTATTGAAATAGAGACCTACAGAAAGTTACTGAGAATGAAAATACCCATGGATGCTAAGCACCCATGGGCCATTTCCGTTTATTTCAATCGTTGCTTACCGCAACTTCTGCTGCGCCAGTCCCAGGCGTTCGATTACTTTTGCCTGCCCTATCATGACCATGGTATCAAATAAGGGTGGGCTTTCTTTTTTACCGGTGACGGCGACGCGTAACAGCATGAAGAGGTTTTTGGGCGACCATAATTTAGCTTGAGCTTGTTGTTCGGGCGTAGCATCTGGGAGTACCGCTGAGCGGTCTTCCAATAATTTACGGATGAGGGCTTCTACACTCGGCACGTCCCACACCGCATTATCTCCAGCGATATAGCGTTTAATGGCGGCTTGGGTATTTTCTAAGAGCATTTTTGATTGCGCTTTTTCCAGACCCTTCGGCACTAAATCGTCGGCGTGGTGACTGACAGCGTCGGCGTAAAAAGGCTCGCTTTGCCAAACGAAGTCACCGCCGAATGCCATGCGTTCTTTAAATAGTGGCAATAACTCATTAAAACGTTGATCAATTGATTTATGCACCTCAGCGCGCATGCGTTCTGACGATAATTCGCGGAAGTACTGACCCTGCATGTGGCGCAATTTGGTCATGTCGAATACGGGGCCAGCGACATTGACGCGGTCGAGATCAAAGAAACGACACATTTCGTCGAGCGAGAATTTTTCGATGCCATCTGGATGCGAATGACCAAGCAGCGCGAGGAAGTTAAGCAGGGCTTCGCTCAAATACCCTTGGCTTTGATACCATTTCAACGAGGTTGGATTTTTACGCTTACTGATCTTCGATTTATCAGCATTACGTAATAATCCGACATGGACATATTCAGGAGCCGTAAAGCCTAAATGTTCGTTGAGCCAAATATGCTTCGGCAAAGAGTTCAGCCATTCCTCGGCGCGAATCACATGCGTGATGCCCATTAAATGATCATCAACCACTGCTGCTAAATGATAGGTCGGCCAACCATCGCTTTTCAGCAAGACTTGGTCATCGATTTCTTTCCACGCCTTGGCGGTGGCCTGTTTACGCAAACGATCTTTGTAAACAAATTCACCTTCAATCGGTGTTTTCATACGAATGACATAGGGTTCGCCATTAGCCGCGCGCGTTTTTGCCTCGGCCATATCAATACCGCGATGACGGCGATCGTACATGATCGGTTCATTATTAGCGCGTTGACGCGCCTTCATGGAATCGAGTTCACGCGCGGTGCAAAAACAATAATAGGCGTCGCCTTGATTCACTAATTGATCGGCGTAACGCTGATAAATTCCGGCTTTTACCCGATCACTTTGCACATATGGGCCATACGCGCCGCCGACATCGGGGCCTTCGTCATATTGCAAGCCAAGCCAACGTAAGCTGTCGTAAATTGCTTGCGCGGATTCCGGCGTACAACGTGTCTGGTCCGTGTCTTCAATTCGCAGGATGAATTTACCGCCGTGCTTTTTAGCAAAGGCATAATTCAGCAAACCAATATAAGCGGTACCGACATGTGGATCGCCGGTTGGTGAAGGCGCAATACGAACACGAACAGACATGGCACACTCCTGGGGCGGGGGATCGTTGGGATTGAGCGCGATTTTCAAGGCGCGGTATGGCAAAGCGCAAATTTAAGTCTATTCAATCACCACATCGACGCGCGTGTCTAACGGCATCCAGTTGGGCAACCACACCGATTCTAAACCATCAATCAGCCCGTCATTTGCCGCTGTTTCTAACTGTTTGAGCAGCATGGGGCGCACATCGCCCAACACCGGAACGATGATTTCATCGGCTTCTGATTCCTCAATCCGCACCTGAATCGCCATGCGATAACCACCTGCCTGTGGCGTAAACGTAGTGGTCGCATGTCCAGCGAGGCGACGCACGATGACTTCGCGTTGGACGGTCCCGGCTTTTAAAATGAGTGATCCTCGTGCTTCAACCCATAATCGTTTTGTCAGTGGAGGATCATTGATGGTGGTTACTTCGGTAATACGACCAGCAGTCACCACATACGTCACGGACATAATCTTTTGGCCACCATACATAATATTAGTTTGACCATATTTGCGTAAAAATTCCGATAATTCGGCATGATTAATAAATACGCTCGTCGTCGGTGTTGGAGATAATCCACCTGCGATTACCTCCCAGACAAATGGCTGTGGCCGCAAAATGGGTAACTCTAAGGATCCCACCACCTGCTGTCCCGTGCGCACCAACCAAGGCGGCATCCACAAGTCGGTCGCATGAGCTGCTATCGAACGCGCCCGGTCTGGAGTCACGATTACTTGGAGATCTGGACGATCACCGATCAACAATTTGGTCGTCACGGTCGTGAGAGATACCGAACCATCCTTGAACGACTGCGTCCAGGGCAGCCGCGAACCGATCCACCACACGGCTAATGTCGGAGCCGCAATCCACGTCATTAGGATCAAAACACCTAACAATAAAATACTGCCGCCTATGATACGTCGCCACCGACGTATCCGGGGCACAGGAGTGACGTCGGGCATGGTCCCATTCAATGGCAAGAGTCGCGTCCCGCTAGCCACGATTCGACCGCACTTACGCCAGAAACCTAGGGGAGGCCACATTGCTATTCCTTTAGCCATCCTAGACTGCGCGCCCTGTAGCCAATCGGGCCCAAATTGTAGGAGATCGTCGATGCCGTTACCGTTCCGTGCACAGTGTGTGGCGGTTGGTTCCGCCCTCCCTGAGCGCAGGCTAACCAACGCCGACCTCGAACGGATGGTTGATACCAAGGATGAGTGGATCGTCTCGCGCACTGGTATTCGCGAACGTCGTATCGCTGAACCCGGTACCGGATTGTCGCAACTGGCGCTACCTGCAGCACGGCAATGTTTAGAGCGCGCTGGCGTCGATGCCAAAGATCTTGATGGTATCATAGTCGCAACGATTTCCGGCGATCATGTGATGCCAACCACGGCAAATATTCTGCAACATCAATTAGGCGCCAATAAAGCATTTGGCTTTGACTTGCTCAATGCCTGTAATGGTTTTGTGGCTGCATTATCAACCGCCGCCGCTTTTATTGAAAGCGGCCACTCAAAACGGATTTTAGTCGTCGGCGGTGATATTATGTCGACATTGATTGATTATAAAGATCGTAATACCTGTATTTTATTTGGTGATGGCTGTGGCGCGGTGTTACTGGAAGCTGGGCCTGCCGATGGACCAGGGATTGTTGGATTTGAGTTACACAGCGACGGCAGCGGTGCTTCTGATTTATGCATTCCTTGTTCCGGTTCGGCCTTATTAGCGAGCCCAGATGTACTCGAACGTGGTGAACAGTTTGTTAAACAAAATGGTCGCACGGTATTTACCCACGCCATTCGCCGCATGAGTGAAGTGTGTGTGTCGTTGATGAAAACCCTACAACTCACTGTTAACGACATTGATCTTTTGGTACCACATCAAGCCAATTTACGTATTATTGAACCCACAGCGCAACGACTCGGTTTGACCATGGACAAGGTCGTTATTAATATTGAACGAGTAGCCAATACGACCGCTGGCACTATTCCGCTGGCACTCGCTGACGCATTTGCTGATGGACGACTGAAACCAGGAACACGCATTATGCTCGCTGCGTTTGGCGGCGGACTGACTTGGGGGGCGCTGTATTTGACATGGGGACGAAAATGAGTTTTGTTGCCCGTCCAATTGATCATGCTTTATCCATGTTGGCTGCCAAAAAGCAGTACGCGACACCAGAACAACGCAAAGCTCATTTACGTTGGATGATGTTAGGTCGCGGTTTGGATGATCGATTAATCGCTTTATACCGTTCATCTTTAGTCATGGGCAATGTTTTTACCGGACATGGGCAAGAAGCTTTATCGGCCGCAATCGGCATGTTTTTGCGTCCACCAAAACCGGACACGCCTGGGGACGTTTTTGCTCCCCTTATTCGTGATACCGCCGGGCGTATTGCTTTTGGTGAGCCGTTAGAAGACGCCTTTCGCACCTATTTAGGTAAAGCAACCGGCCCAATGCACGGTCGTGACGGAAATGTCCATCGCGGTGATTATAAGCGCGGAATATTACCCATGATTAGCCATTTAGGCGCCATGGTGCCAGTGGTCTGTGGATCCTTATTAGCCCGTCGCCTACGCGGCGAACCTGCTTCCGCCCGCACAGTTGGCGTAACGTGTATCGGTGACGGCGGCATGGCGACCGGCGCTCTGCACGAAGGCACTAACGTAATGGCAGTCGAAAAATTACCGATGGTGCTGGTGGTCGCTAATAACCAAGTGTCTTATTCTACGTTCAATGATCGCTCATTTGCCTGTGACGATTTAGTGCGTCGCGCCGCCGGATACGGCATGCGTGGCGTGAGTATTGATGGTACCGACGCGGAAGCTTGTTTATGGGCAATTGGCGATGCGATTACCAGAGCACGTAATGACGAAGGTCCTCAAATGGTCGTCGCCACACTCATGCGTTTACAAGGTCATGGCACCCATGATGACGCCAGCTACATTCCTACGGAATTAAAAGAGCGCTTTACGGACTGTTTAGAAAGTACTCCCAAACGGATGATTGAAGATGGCATTATTGATCAAGCTGGTGTTGACGAAATGTGGGCGTCCGTCAAAGAACAAATCTCAACCGCCTACGAAGCCATTCGCAATGACCCAACTCCTGACCCAAAAATGGAAGACTGGTCAGCTTTAAGCATGTCTGATTTAACTGAATTTCGCGGCTCCTTCAAATCTGGCGGTAAGCCATGACCACCAGTTATATAGAAGCCATTCGTCGCGCATTAGCCGATAGTTTAGAACAAGATCCGCGCGTATTCATTTACGGGCAAGACGTCGCTGGTTCGTTTGGTGGAGCCTTCAAAGCCACCAAAGGCTTATCGGAACGATTTCCTAATCGCGTTATAAATGCCCCCATTAGCGAAGACGCCATTGCTGGCGTCGCTGTCGGTGCCGCCATCGACGGTGCGCGTCCGGTTATCGAATATCAATTCGCTGATTTTGCGTCCATCGGTTTTAATCAATTAGTTAATAATGCCGCCACCACGTTTTGGCGCACGGGACAAATTTGCCCCATCGTTGCGCGTTTACCCGTTGGTGGCACCCGTGGTTCTGGCCCATTTCATTGCCAAATGACAGAAGCATGGTTATCGCATCACCCTGGTTTAATTGTTGTGGCACCAGCAACAGTACCGGATGCGTATTGGATGCTGAGAGACGCTATCGCCTGCGATGACCCCGTCATTTTCTGCGAACACAAATATCTATACAGCCATTTAAAAGACACCGGCGATCCTGCTCAGGCCGAACACATTCCTTTTGGTAGCGCCGTTGTGCGTCGCGCTGGCATTGATTGTTCTATTATTAGCTACAGCGGCATGCTGCATGAATGTTTATCCGCAGCGGGCATTTTAGAACAAGAACACGGCGTGTCAGTCGAAGTCGTTGATTTACGTTGTTTACGCCCACTCGATACCGCAACCATCCTTGAATCCGTGGCCAAAACTGGTCGCGTGGTGGTGGCAACGGAATCATTTCCCTTTGGCGGCATCCCTGCAGAAGTGGTTTCAGTTATTACTGATTTAGCATTCCACTTACTTGATGCGCCACCCAAACGTATTTGCGCGCAAGATACACCAATTCCTGTACAACCAGACCTCTATGCGATGCATCGCCCACACGCGGGCGACATCGTCACAGCAGTGCTCGAAACGGTGAGGTACTGATGAAAATCCCAGTCAAACTTCCACAATTCGGTGAATCTGCTGCTGAAGCAACGGTGATGGCGTGGTTAGTTCCTCCAGGAACAACGGTCAATGCCGAACAAGAATTAGTCGAAGTC
>SYDV01000260.1 GCA_005801395.1 Planctomycetia bacterium
ACTTGGATATTCTGGACCCTTCAAATGCTTTCGGCTTTTGGCATATCGGATCATCACTTATATGCATTATGCGCATAATTAAGTGACTGAATTGCCGCCTCAAACAAGAGGAACAATAACGGCAATGTACCTTTTCTTGCCGATGAACGGCAGCAACTTTCCGTTACTGTCAGATTAGTTCGTAAGAGAAGCGGGGTGAAATGATGGGTTTGGACAACAGAATTTGGCCGGAAAATTCAGTTAAAATGTACGCTCCAGTGCGATTCCAGCTAAGTGGCCGCCGAAGCCAAGACCAATCTTCCATAAGCGTCGAACCGGAGCCTGTAATCCAGCCGCCAATTCAACCGCAGCGCTCGCGCCCAGACAATGGCCGATACTTGGCTTGCATGCTAAACGCATGGATTTGTTCCAAGGTCCCTGCAAGAGTCCCGCCGTTTCATAAGCGTCGCCCAAGGCGGTGCCGGTCCCATGGGTGATAATTAAATCTGGTCCTGGTAACATCCGCCACAGACTGGCCAAGGCTTGGCGTAAGGTTTGTGGATCGCGAAATTCAGTTTCATGGCCAGCATCGCCCAGGCGCACGCCACCGACTAAACGCCAGGGGCCGTTATTCCCCAAGGCAAAAAATGCAGCGCCTTCGGCTGGTGCAAATCCCGTCGGTGTGGCAAACGATTGAGGCAGCGTGTCGCCACATAATACGCCCATCGCTTTAAACCCAGCTAATAACCATGGAGACAGGGATGTATCAACAGCACCGATGAGCGCTTTGTCGCAGAGTCCGTTTTCCATGGCATCTGCAGCATCTAACAAGGCGTATAAACCAGTCGAACAAGCGGCGGCCACAGAAATGGGTCGATACATTGGTAGCCGAAGCATTGCGGCCATACGCGGAGTAAGCTGCCCTGGCCAGGCGCGAATAAATGCTGCGGGGTCATTGGTGAGCGCTGCATCCCAGGCTGCTAAGTCGCCCTTACTGGTACTGGCGCCAAATGCGAGTTTACCGGAGTTTTTTGCGATTGCCGCCCATACGCGTTCACTTGCGATTCGTGCGAGATCGAGATGACGATCGACACTAGTGGGTGCGTTTACCCGTCCATGCCAGCCAATGGTTGGGTTATGTTGCAACGTGCAGCGTCCAATTGTGCATGCTGACCATGTTGCCGCTGCATCACCGGCAGCCGAAAGGCAGTCCCAGGCGACAACGTGAACTTGTTCGTAGCTTCTCGATCCAGTTACCAGCACACGTGCGAGTGTCTGCGGGTAACAGCCTCTCACAAGCGAGAGGGACGCGGAGCCTACCGTGGGCTTCACGCTCGGGTTTAAAAACGATGCGGTGCGCTTGCGCCAAATCATGGACATGGCAGTGTCGCGAAAACATCTGCTAGTACGTTTAAAGGATGATCGATCATGTCAGAGCCAGCAAAAAACCAGGTATTAATGGAACTGACCAAAGACTCTTTGGAAAGTGGTTTGCGCGGGGTGCCAGTTGGTTTTTGCACCACCAGTTCGGTATTGGCTGATAAAGGTTTGTTTTACGTCGGCGAAGCGGTTGAAGCGATTAGTGACCGCGATCCGGAAGATGTCATTTACCTTTTATTCAATAAGCGTTGGCCAAATGCTCAAGAAAAAGCCGCTTTCACGAGTTTATTAAACCAGCGTAGCTTTGTTGCCCCTGAAGTATTTGCTTCTTTAAAGGCGCTGCCCAAAGCTGGACACCCGATGAAATGGTTCCTGCATGCCATTAATACTCTTGGAATGGTTTATGCGAATGGTAACTATCGTGAAGAAGCACTCGATTTAGTCGCTAAAATTCCTGTAGTGACCGCCGCTATTTTCCGTATTCGCGAAGGGTGGGGTGATCCAATTGCTCCGCGCACCGATCTAGGATACATGGAAAACTTCGTGCATATGCTGGGCGTCCCTGGGCAAACCCCAGTGGCTAAAGCGAATTTAGTTAAATTAATGCGTGTCTTTGATGTAGTGCACTTTGATCACGGCGGCGGGAATTTATCAACCTTTGTAGGTAAAGCCGTGGCGTCGGGTAAAGCGGACATGTACGAAAGTATGGTCGGTGCCATGGCTGGCTTGGCTGGCCCATTACACGGACGTGCAAATCAAGAATGCTTAGAGTTTATTTTAGAATGTGTCACCAAAGTTGGCGGTAACGTGACGGCGGAATCTGTCAGTAAAATGCTGCAGCAAAAAATGGATAACAAAGAAGTCGTCTATGGCTTTGGTCATGCCGTTTTGCGCGTCGAAGATCCGCGTGCGCGAGTGTTACGAAAAGTTGGCGAAGATATTTGTCCGACCGATATTAATTTCCGCATGGTAAAATTGCTTGCCGAAGTTGGTCCGGGAGTATTGAAAAAGAATCCGAAAATCAGCGACCCTTACCCGAATGTCGACAGTGCTTCCGGTTCGTTGTTGATGGCGACCGGATTAACCAATGCCGATTATTACACGGCCCTGTTTGGTCTTTCACGCGTGGTTGGTATCGCCGCACAAATTGTTTACGAACGCTGTGAAGCTCGAAACGGTAAAGGTACGCCAATTATTCGTCCGAAATATTATTACAGCCCTGAAGGAACTTCGAAGGGTGAAGCTGTTATTTCTGGATCGGGCTGATTTAGCTACGAGCTCGAAATGAAAAAACGGACGCCACTGGCGTCCGTTTTTTTTGGCTGTTAAACTTGGAGTTTGTAGCTCGTCGCTAGATAGGTTTCTTCGATCCATCGACGACGAATCCGCCAAAATCTTCGGCGATTTCTTTGACCCGCCATAAGTGTTCATCGACGGCTTGGACATAGACCCACAGATAATAGCCTTCTTTGGACCGTTGCAGTTCAGCTTTCATCATGCATTCGTCATCGCTGTAACGAAAAGTGTAGGTTCCGGCTTGTTCAAAGCCGAGATCCGCGAATGCCTCTTGGAAGAATTCGATCTTTTCTGCAAAGTCGACGAGCTCCTGCGAATCAAGAGATATGCCAAATTTACGAACGGTAAGCGTGCCCATAGGCGTGACATGCTAGGCCTCTTGTCGACTTCGCAACGGTAGACTTTCGAGACGTGGAACTAAATTTTACCAAAGATGTTTCAAATGCAGCGTATCAAAGGCAGAATTGCGGGCATCAATCCTGCCCAGCATGCGGGTTAAGTCATGCCAGGTATGGTCCACGGATCGTTTTCCGTCGTTAATGCACTCGTCCGCGGTACGCCCACAGGCCCAGGGCGGGGTTACTGATATAAAAGATACGCTCACGACGACCATCGGCATGGATGACGTCATTATAGCCGTCCGTGAGTTTGGCTGGATCGTACCGCTTGGTCATCTCTGCCAAGTTTGCATAGGAATAACCCACGGATTCGATTTCTTTGCGCGTTAGATTGCCTGGACAATAGGTGACGGTGAAGCGACCTTCGCTGGAACCATGTACTAAGTGAGCTGCAGCGGATAAATTTCCGGCGAGGTCGGGATTGTTTTTTACGGCCTTCATAATCTCTGGCGTGGTGCGATATCCGTATTTACGAATCAGCACATCAATTCCTGGATCCTCACCGAAACCTTTGAGTCCAGGCGCCAACACCACGAGTTCACCTTTATCAGCAATGGCCATACGCGTGCGGTAAACGGACTTGTTCCCTAACCAAGTCGTGTGGAACTCTTCGGGATCTAAATAAACCACGACTTTGGTTAACTCTTCGTCTAATAATTTAAAATTGACCGCGACTGAGAGTTTGGCTGCTAGTTCAAAACATTCTGTACCAGAGCCGATATATAAACCTCGTGTTACCAAGCCATATTTATCACCGGCTTCCCCGGGCTTTGCTGCACCGACCACCGTTAGCACAAAAATAATCGGAAGATGACTACAGAAACGTACCAACGCTTCATTGAGTAAACGACGCACCGGCGTGTCGGCGCGTCCCATCATTTTTTCCATGCCGTAACACGCACCGATAAAGTGACTCTCATCAATACCAGCCTTACCGCCGCAGCCGACAAATAAATTTTTCGTGTGATTTGCCATGCCGACGACTTCATGTGGGACTACTTGGCCAATAGATAAAATGAGATCGTGACCGCCTTCAAAAATAAGTTTATTTAACTGCGCCGGCCAGGGTTTTTCATAAATGCCTTCGGTCGATTCTTTAACGAATTCTTTTGGTAGCGTGCCGACGGTGACCACATCGTTGCGCCAATCATGATCACGAAATAGAGAGCGTGGTACGCCAGCATACATTTTTTCGATTTGCGCGTCTGGCATTGGGACGTGCGTGCCGAGTGCAGGAAGTACGTCTTTGAGCGCGGTACCGTAATAGGCGTGGGTTTCTTGCGTGATGATGCCGGCGCGACTATTAAAACGCGTGAAGTCTGGAGGTACCGCCAGCACTTTCTTACGTGTACCCAATTTAGCGAACGTTTCGCGAATGACGTGTCGTAATTCATCATCGCTGATAACGGTGGAAGGAGAACCGTGGGCGAAGTACGTAGTCATGCGAATTCCTAATTTAAGTGGACGTCGGCAGTTTGAGCTGACTCGGAAAGTAACAAGTGACACCTCGGCTCATGCGAGGCTACCAGTGTTTTTTTGTAGCCAGAATTGTGCAGGGCATTACATATTCCAACCCTACAATAACCTTACGTTATGGAGTTCTGCTATGTCGACCCTGATTATTCCCGCACGTGCTAATAACGGTCTAGATTTTCTCTCTTTAGGCGCGTTAGTGAACCGCTTAGATCCTGGATCGATTCCCTTTCGCAAAGCGCGGACGTTAGAGGTCTGGGTTAGCGGTGGTGAATTTAACGTTTCTGCCAATCTCTCTGACGGCTTCGGATTGCAGACCGGCGTTGCGACTGCCATGGTTAATTATCCATTAGGTGATTTAATTGCGAGTAGCGTGCGGATGATGGGTGTGAAACCGTTTTATAAAACGTTTGAGCACGACGGCGTTACTGGTCCAAATATGGCGACCGTTTATAGTGATCGCGGTCATGGTGTGCGTGCGCCGGTGGTATTTTATAATCGTGCTAACGAAGCTGCTGCATTGCTTAAACCAGGTGATTTTGACTGGAAAACAATTTTTGCTAATGGTGTTCGCTGGTTCCATTCTGGTGGTATTTTTGCGGCATTGTCGGAAACCACTCCGAAAGTCATCATCGAAGGTATGAAGGCGGCAAAGGCGGCTGGTGCCGTCACGTCGTTTGATCTTAATTTCCGCGCCAAACTCTGGAACCGCTTAGGTGGAACCGCGCGCGCTCAAGAAGTGCTGCGCGAAATTGTCAGCTACACCGATGTATTAGTTGGAAATGAAGAAGATTTGCAGCTCGGTCTTGGTCTGCGTGGACCAGATGTGGAAAGCAAATCGAAACTCGATCCGTCAGCTTTCTTCGGTATGATGGGCGAAGTCACAAAAGTGTTTCCAAATATTCGTATGGTTGCGACCACGTTGCGCGAAGTTCATTCCGTGAATCGCCACAGTTGGGGCGCGGTAATTTGGCTCGATGGAAAAACCTACGTCAGTCCAACCGCAGAATTAGATGTCGTCTGCCGTATTGGTGGCGGCGATGGATTTGCAGCCGGTTTGTTTAATGGATTCCTAACCGGTCAAAATCCAGAGCAATCACTGCGTCAGGGCTGGGCGCACGGCGCATTACTGACCACGACTCCAGGTGACACCACCATGGTAAC
>SYDV01000261.1 GCA_005801395.1 Planctomycetia bacterium
ATTTGGGCCTGATAGTGGCGGCGCTTGGGAAACGGTAAATATTCGTCGTCATATTCCGCTAGATAGTGGTTCGATAACCGATCTGACGACTATTATGTCGCTCGAAGGTGGTGATCCCATTTTAGTAGAACGCCAACGCGGTTTGGGTCGTGTCGCTTTATGGGCATCGAGTTTAGATGGACAGTGGAATGATTTGCCACTGCGTCCGGCTTTTGTTCCGCTTATTCGTGGATTGATGGCGAGTTTAGGTGGTGTGGTTTTGCCACCGAGAAATTTAGATCCGTTACAAAGTATTGCATGGATACCGCCGAAGGGAACGGATGAAGGGAATATTACCGCTGAAGGACCAGATAGACAGCCATTAGAATTGACCTCGGGGGTCTGGGAAGGTCACCGAGCGCTTATGAGCAACGCTTTAATTAAGCCAGGTGTCTATCAACTGCGAGTTGGCACTCCGCCATCGGTTATTCGCTATGCCGTAGCAATCGCGAGTAGTGAATCGCAACTTTTGCCATTAGATGCACAAGAATTAAAAAATGCTTTTGGCGAGGTCATTGTCCATCGGGTAGATCGCCCTGCACGTATCGCGGCGTTATTTGCGCAAGGTAGTTTCACTTTTTTGGAGTTATCGCGTTGGCTCATTGCTGGTTGTATTCTCTTTTTATTCGCGGAAACGCTGCTGACTCGACGTATGATTTCGAATGAAAAACGTGCCAGCCAACCAGATGTGGTACGGAAGGCGGCATAATGTCACCAGAAACGACCACCGCTTTTGAACTCATTGGCTTAGCCTGGTGGCTAGTGGTGCCCATCGCGGCCTTAGCGTGTTGGGGCATGATCCGATTAATGCAGGTTGAAGTATTTCGTTTACCAGCATTTCCTAAACGAGGATTAACGTGGTTGCGTGGCGCCGCCGTAGTTATTGTTTTATTGTTTTTATTGGAGCCAACCTGGACGCGCACGGCACTCAATAAACAATTACCGGCAGTGGCGTTGTTGGTCGATCGTTCAGGATCCATGGCGGTCAAAGACGTGCAACAACCATTAGCCAGTCAATTAGATGAGGCGGTTGCTCTTGGCCTAGTCGATGGCGCATTGCGCCCAGATGGTGCGCGACGCGCGCGTCGCGAATTGACCGCTCTTATCGCCGATTTACCGCAACTCACAGCGGCTTTGGTTTCTGTGCAAGAATCGTGGACCGCCGGACGCCAACCAGCAAATCGTGATCAAACCGTGCGCTTGGCCGAACGTCACGCAGAACGTGTGACAGAATTATCGTCGGTCATGGCCGGGGATGCGGAAGCCGTAGGATTATTTAAATCGGCGGGCGATGTCCTGAAACGCATTACTGTAACCTTACAGCGTGAACGGCCAGATGCGTCAACCGATCGTCCTGAAATTCTTACCATGGCGATGAATGAATTAGCGACTCGTGGTCGTACGTTACTTCCCCGCCTAGATGGCGTACAAGAAGCCAGTGATAAACAGTTATTAGCAGGTGAAAATTCGGCGGTACTTGCCGGTTTAGAACAATTGCGTGGCATGTCGCGCTTAGATCGGGTGACTAAAATCGCATCAGAACGATTGAGTGGTATTTTGTCTGAATTTGCTGAGGTAAGTTGGCATGTGATGGATGAAGGTGAATTAACTCCGATTTCGGATCCCACCAAGATCACCGGACAAAGAGGACAGGGAGCGACGGATTTTGCCGGCCCATTATCGCATTTGGCTCGTTCCTGGAGCGATCAGCGACATGTGGGTGCCGTTGTTTTGCTCAGTGATGGTCGACAGACGGTGGGCGTTGATCCCGTGCCCGCTATTCGCGCTCTGCAAGCGCGCGGCGCGCTTTTAGCCGGAATTGCGGTTGGCGATCCTGGTCCGATACGCGACGCTGTGGTGTCAGAAATTCAAGCTCCTGCGGAAGTATTCCGTGGTGAAACGGTGCGGTTAGACGTGCGTTTACGTATTAGCGGTTACGACGGAACCGAATGGCGTTTAGTGCTTATTCGTGACGGCGAAGAAATGGAACAGCGTACCATTAAAGCCAGTGGATCGTGGCAAACGGAACGTTTCGAAATGCCAGACGCCGAAGCTGGTGTGCATCATTTTCAAGCGCGGATCGAACCGATTAATGCGAAACAATTCAATATCGTTTCTGGTGGCGGATTACTGCGTGAGCAGTGGAGCAATATCCCAGGAGACGAATTATCGGCGTTGCAAAATCACCCCGCTTATAAAGAGGGTCGTCCAGACTCCCATGAAACGATAGCTCAAGCCAATTACACCGATTCGCGTGAGCAAACCGGATTTTTGGTGCGTGGTTATGTGGTTCCGCCGATTAGCGGTCCGTATCGTTTTTGGATTAGTGCGGATGATCGTGCTGATTTATTTTTATCGACCAGCTCAGATCCCGAATTAAAGCAGAAAATTGCGGAAGTCGTTACCTGGACCGATGCGGGTGTGTATGATAAATTTCAATCGCAACGTTCTGAAACGATTGTCTTACAAAAAGGCAAACCATATTATATTGAGGTGTTGCATAAACAGGGCGTTGGTGGTTCGCATTTGGCGGTGGGTTGGACGCTGCCCGATGGGCGTGTCGAACGACCAATTCCTAGTTCATTTTTCGCGCCTTTTGGTGGTGCGTTGCCATCTGCGACCAAGTTAGATGATTTAGCTGAAGCAAGTTTGGCGAATAATCAGGCGGATTGTAGCGTTACGGTAAATGATGACCCATTAAAAGTATTGGTCATCGATCATTCACCACGGTGGGACAGTCGCTATTTAGTAACGTTATTTGAGCGTGATCAACGGGTACAAGTGGTGCGTCGTTATCACACCATACGCCAACCGCAGGGGGAAAATGAATTAGTGCCACCAACTCAGGCCGCACTCGATGCCTTTGATGTGGTTATTTTAGGCGATTTAGCGCCTGGGGAAATGAGTTCAGACGATCAACAACGACTTGAACGATTTGTCTCTCGACGTGGTGGATTCGTTATCGCAATCGCTGGACCACATGGCATGCCGGCGTCGTACGCATTGGGTGGTATCGCAAATATTTTGCCCGTGCGCATCGTTGCTGATACGGGAAAAATGAAGCCTGCCACAGTGACGCTCACCTCAGTTGGTTTTGACCATCCAATAACAGCAGTGCTCAACGATCAGTCGCTCAATCAACAATTATGGCCAGTCTTACCACCGCTTCAATGGATGGCGCGTGGCGTTATGGCGAAAGCTGGGGCTGAAGTTTTACTGACCTCACAGGATGAACACCAAACACCAGTCGTATCGACCCTGCGTTATGGCGCTGGGCGTGTATTGTGGGTGGGCTCAAATGAATCATGGCGTTGGCGTGATCGATTGGGTGATCGCGTCCATCAATCGTTTTGGCTGCAAGCCGTACGCTGGGGATTGGGCATGCGCTTGCGTGGTAAAGATGCACGTCTGCAAGCTGCTATTGATCGCACGTTAATGGCGCCGCGTGACAGCGCTGAACTACGAGCACGTATTCGCAACGTTGATGGCGCCGCCGTACAAGCGCCAGTACATGCCCAGTTGGTACGTTTAGATGAACTAGGACAACCAATAAATGGTAGTGAACGAAAAATGGAATTATCGCCAGTCAGTGATGCTGATGCGCTTTATCATACGCGATTGAATAATTTAGCCGAGGGGCATTGGCGCGTGGTGGTTTCGTGTGATGACCCAACGTTTGTCGGACTTAGCGAAACGCGAGATATTATGGTGCGTGATCGTCAGTCGCAGGAAGGAATCGAACTGGGTGCGGATCTTCCAGGACTACAAAGCCTAGCGACGGCGGGCGGCTTTCGCGCGGATACGTTAGATCAGGCGGAAACGTTAGTTCGCGAACTAACTACGCGATTGTCTCCACGGGCAACACCGCATCGTACAACGAATAGTTTATGGGATAGTTATTGGGCATTGTTGTTGGTGGTGAGCTTACTCAGCGTCGAATGGATGTGGCGCAAACGTGTTGGTTTACCGTGAAAAGCACAATTTCCTCCCTCGTGCAAAGCGTTCAAGTGGATGAAAATAGTGAAGTCTCATTTATTGCGTTTACCGTCACATCACCATGGTTCACCCGTTAGCATTTTATGACAGACACCAGCTTACCACCCATTCTGTCGCGAACGTTAGCAAGCTTTGCCAGCGGCGAACGCCGGATGTTAGTGCTACGCGGTGTCGGTGAATCCGTGTTGGTTCAAGTTATTGGTGTGAGCACGGTTGCTGCTCTCGATGCATTGCTACATCCTTCCGCTGGTTGGCAGTGGGTATTAAGTGGCGCCGTTTATGGCGCTACTGGGGTGGTATTAATTGCTCGGGTGTTATTGCCACTCATTCGTCAGCGTACCCAGGCGCAAGTGGCTTTGGCATTAGAAAAACGCGCGGGCAAAGATTTGGATGAGCAATTAAGTTCCGCCGTCGAATTAGCCTCACGTCCCGATCCAGGTGTGAGTGCGTGGATGATTGAACGGACGATTGCTCTGGCAGCACAACGTGCAGCTCAGGTCGATGTTTCAACTTTAATTGATTCAATTCCTGCTCGTCGCATGTGGCGCCGCGCGGCTGTGGTGGTTGGAATGTTAGCTGCGGCTTGTGTTATTCCTGGAGTACCTGGGTATGTCGCGCGCGCTTTTGTGCCGACCATGATTCGTCCGGCTGTGGTGTCGATATCGGTTTTACCTGGTGATCAAAAATTAGCGGTCGGCGCGGCATTAGATGTGCAAGTCACCGCCACACCCGATCCCGGAAGTGCGCGTTTATTATTATCTTGGGATGATGGCGTCGAAGAAGTTATCGACTTTCCGCTGGCAAAGAGCGATGCGAACAGCGCTGATTTGACCGGTCGTTATGACGTGCGTTTACCAGCCATCACCAGTGATTTTTCGTACCGCGTCGTGGCCGGTGATGGTGAAAGTCGTGCCTATCGCGTCACAGTTGCGAAGCCGCCGGTATTAGGTGATGTGTCGCTGCATATTACTCCTCCGCTCTACAGTGGTTTACCATCGCGAGTGGTGACGGGTGGTGATGCTGATGTATTAGCTGGTTCGAGCGTGTCTTTAGTTGCACAATTAACGGGTGAAGCCGCCGTTAGCGGTGCGGTGGTTTTTGATGGCGGCGAACAAGCGGCTCATGTGCAGAATAAAAGCTTGTCTATTTTACTTAAACCAGCGATGACGATTGCCTACGGTGTGCGTTTAGTTGGTAGCGATGGTTTAGTCGCGGAACCGATTCAACGTTGGATATTATCTGTTCGGCCGGATGCGCCGCCAGTGGTAGGATTATCTGCTAGTGGTTTGGAAGCGGGATTAATTGGCGCGGATGAAGCCGTATTTTGTCAGGTCAAATTAACTGATGACCTTGGAATTCGTGCCGCTGAATTAGTCGTAATGATTGATGGCAACGAACGCTTGGTGCGGCCACTGAGTTTGCCCACGATCGCTGCGGGCGAAGTGCTGGTTCCCTTGCCGTTAGATGTTGCGGCCATGGGATTGCGCCCAGGTGCGGAAGTCGCCGTGCAGGTAAGGGCGGTCGATATTGGTGGCCAACGTGCAAGTAGCGAACCATTATCTTTAGTCGTGGCCTCGACCGCAGATGCACGTGGTGCAGCCCAAGCCACACGTTTGCGCCAGGCATTAACTGATATTGATGGAGAGCAGGAAGCATTGCGTTCCATGGTGCGTCAATGGACTGGTTTATTACGCGCCGTAGATCCCGCTACTCGTCCTGGTGAATTGGCATTATTGGCCAACCGTATTCAGGTGTGGCAACAATCGATGGCGGAAATTGGCACGACCTTGATCACCGAAGCCGGTGATGGTTCCGTGTCGACTGCGCCATTGTTGATGGCCTTAGCGCAGGAAATACAAGGTTGGAGTCGTGGCGCTGGGTCGATGTTTCGCCGTGCGAATAATGAGGTGCAATTAGCCGTCAAACCAAATAAGTCGTTACAAATAGGCCGCGATTTGAGTGAAGCGGGTTTAATGGATTTGCAGCGCATGCGTCAAGATTTGGCCTTAATTATTGCACGTTTAGAAGCGGCGGCAGTCGCAGCTCGTGCGAGCGCGGCACATGCTCGCTACCAACGAGCCATGCCGATTGCGCGCGGTGATCGTGGGTGGCGTGGTGAAGAGGGTCGTTGGCACAGTGGTTTACTGGGTGAATACTTTAAAGGCCACGACCTGAATGGAGCCGTCAGCTTTAGTGAAATGGCTTTGCCAAAATGGAAAAATCGTGAAGTTCCCGGTATCGGTAAAGAAAATTTCTCTGCGCGTTTTCGCGGTGAGATCAACATCACTAAAACGGGTGTGTATGTTTTTAAAGTGAGCGGAAACGACGGTGTTCGTTGTCTGATTGACGGTAAGAAAATTATTGAGGACGGCGCGTGGAAAGATCAAGGGTATACCACCTATAATAGCGAAATATCGTTAGAAGCTGGTTGGCATCCAATCGTTATGGAGATGTATCAGAAGGGTGGTGATTCGGGTTTGGGACTGGCATTTGGCCTGAAAGGTAAATCAGTTAAAGAAGTGACGAATAATGATGTGCGCTGTCAAACGCTGACTGGCATTGATTTAGCCTTGGTGCGCGCCATGGCGAACTTACCAAGTGGCCAGGTAAAAGCGGCGCATGAACGAATGAAACAAGCGTTGAGTGATATGGCGCAATTACCACAAAAGGTTGGCGATTTAGCGGCATTAAGTGGCAGTGACGAATTACGTAAAATGGCTCGTGAACGTGATGATGATGGCCGCGAATTAGCGTCATCGTTGGAAACTTTGAGTGAATGGTCGCTTAATGATTTATCGGCGGCTGATAAACGATCAGAAAGTCTTGCACGAATTGCACCACATGCGCAGGATGTGGTAAACAATTTAGTGAAGAAAGGGCTGCGAGATCGCGTAGCGCCAGGTCCATTGTCAATTTTGCGCCAGTCCATCGAGCGCATTCGTGATCATCATGATGCATTACGAGAAATCCCGGATCGCCTGCCGCAAAGTGATCGTGTGGTACGTTGGCATGTTGAAACGACCGCTTGTCGAGCATGGATACATTTTATTGGCCTTGAAGCAGAGTCTATTCGGCGTTCGTATTTAGATTCTGCTCGCCGTAGTGGCGCGACATTGGGCACGCGTTCAGCCGCATTGCAGGTCGCACGCCGTTTGGATGTAGTAAGCGAACGGGTAAATGAAGCACTTGAAAAAATTGCGGATTTGCCACGCGAACAACATCCAGCTGCTCAGCGAATAAATGAGCAAGCTAATCGCATTGCTGATGCCATACGCGAGGTCGAGCATTGGGAACGTACCGAACATCATCAACGATTAGGTGAATTAGCCGAACCGCTTGCGGTGACGACGCGGTTGATTGATGCTCAAATGGTTGACGATTTAGCGATGGCGCAAGTACGTTGGCGCATGGTTAAACCGCAAATGGAAGAA
>SYDV01000262.1 GCA_005801395.1 Planctomycetia bacterium
AATTTCCAATGACTGCTGTCTATTGGGGTCCCCTTTAAGGCAATAATTACCAGCCCTAAAGTCGCGTATCCCAAAACCAAGTACCACATGTTTAAAATGCGAATAGATATAAAAAATGCGACCGCTAATATGTCAATTCCAAGAAATGCCAACCTAGCCCAACCACGCAAATAATCACCAGGGTCGTTATTTCTATATAAATCGGAAATAACATATCCTGCAGATGTGATGAATAAACTACAAATTAAGAAAGATACTGGCTTCCATAGCCAAACTTGCTGCCTGCATTCGGAACGGTGAATAAAAAATCTATCAAAAATAAAAAATGGTAATAGCGCCACAAATAATAATTCGCCAACGAAGAGCTCTCCCCCAAGAATAAAAGATAGGTGCATGCATGCACCACAAACCATGGCCATAACTGACGGCCATGACCTTGGTAAAACTTGAAATTCTTCTTCCTTCGATACCAGATTGCCTTGCATGATGCTCAATACTGTCCGTGTGCCATATGCAAGACAAGCGGATAAGCGCTTTCGCTTTTATACCTGATGATTTGAACAACTCAATTTCCTCGTCCTATGAGTTGCCGCTCAATCCATTGAATTTTAAGGTCTGTACTTCGCTAGGATTGAGCGCTCGTCCATATATACGGACGTCGTCCATTCTGCCTTCCATTTGATGACCGAAAAGCAGTCGGTAGACACTTTGGTTCATGCGAAGTGCTCCCGTTTTATTTTCCACTCTCATGTTTCCGTCAATATAGATTTTTAGACTCACACCATCAAAAACACCGGCTATATGCGTCCACTTTCCAAATTCACTAACTGGAGCTTGAACTTCAATTCTGTCACCGATACCAATTCCTGTTAAGATTCTAAGCCCCAAAGAATTTGTCTGTGGCTCTAAGACGCCAAAATGAAAGCCTTTATTGTCCTCCCAAACTTGGTTTGAGAGTATAACAGGGTACTGACCATTCATTTGATTTATTTGATTCGAATTGAAAACCCAAGCCGTAATAGAAAATTGATCCAGGTGCAAAGCTAATCCATCTTCGGATATTCCGTAACTAGCTCCATTTAATTCAATCGCGCCTTCAATGGTTCCCGTTTGCCAACTCGAACCATTGGGAAGTTGAAGGTGAATTTTATTTCCGCTACTATCGAAAGCCACCGCACCCTCTTTTTCGTCGAGTCTCCAATATGCGAGTAAGTCCTGATTTAAATCATCATTTGCATAGACGGTAACATACGTGTCTTCAAATGAATATAAATCGCCATCTGTCACAATGATTCGGAAAGCATAACCGCCCGACTTTGTAAATACCACCGAAGTTGAAGATGCGTTAGCTTGATAAATTTGCACTGGGGCTGGGCCATTCAACATTATCCAAGAACAGTGCAATGCATTCACCGGAACGGTATCATCGATTAACTCCGCCGTAAGGTTGGTCAATTCTGTCAACGTTACAATTTGATGATTGTTACTTATAGTAATTACTGGTGCGGCATTACTTGGCGCAGTGCCTGCGATCGCTTTTAATTCGCTAACAGACAACGCTCTGGAGTACATTCGAAAATCGTCAATCTTGCCATTATATTGTGCCCCTACTCGCAACTGCCAATCTGGAGAATAATTTATTGTCAGAACGCCAACTTGAGAAGAGTTTAAAAGCACACCATTGCGATATACCTGCATTTTATCGCCATCGTATGCAACCGCCAAATGAACCCATTCGTTTATGCTGTCTTCCGTAAAGGAGAGGATTTTACGGTCCTCGACTGACTGACCATTCATGATCATGAAATGGAGGTCGTTTGAATCTCCAAAGGTTCCAAAATAATAGCCCGAATTACCCTCGTAGTTCAGTGTGTTAAAAAGCGATGTGTACGCATACATTTTGGACAGTTTAACATTGGAATTAATCCAAATTGCAACCGTAAATTGTTGCGTTTGCCAACCCTGATTTGCGGCTGAAATTACATATTCTTCCCCATTCAAAGATAGGCACTTTCCTAATTTCCCTGGCACATGAATCGCTGCCTCCTGTAAGTTCCCTGCTAGACTTCCAACATATCCTAATTCTCCTTCTTTGTTTTCGCTCCTGGTGTTATCTTGAACAATATACCCACTCTTTTCGTCAAACGTCCAATGTAAAACAAGATCATCGGGCGCCTGAACCTTGACAAAAGCGATGGCCAGGTCGACGCTCCCGTAATCATCTGACATGGTGTAAGTGAAAGAATCCGATCCGATAAATTCCTGATTTGGGCTGTACACCAATGATTGGCCATCTCCACCCATTGACACTATGCCGTGTGTCGGCTGTCCATATTCGACAATTTGTGCGACGCCACTTGCAACGGTGTCATTTGCTAAGACTGGTACCGAGATGGGTGTGTTTACACTAGTTGTCGCATCGTCATCAACTGCCCTGGGG
This sequence comes from Planctomycetia bacterium, assembly GCA_005801395.1. The sequence goes on from SYDV01000262.1 coordinate 2,441, forward strand.
CGAGCAAAAATTATGAGCGTTGAGCTTGCGCTGCCAACGTAATTCATGTCTGTAATTTGTGCTAAAACTGGATAAGCGCCAACCTGAATAGGTTCAATGACGCTATTATTATACGTCACCGCTACATTAAGTTGGCTTGGGTCAGTCACGACCGACACCGCATGCGATTTATAGTCAAAAACCTGACTGAGATTTGACAACACGATGGTGGCCTGTGCTTTCTGAACAACCAACGTCCGGGTTCTTCTTCCTTGATAATTACTTTCATTAATCGTCCCAACTACGGTATATCTGCCTGCATTTATCGGCGCAGTAGCTTGCCCATTATACGTTATAACTACGGCTAGACCTGTTGGGTTTGTTGCGGCCAATGCCTCTCTTGGATCGCCATTATATACTTGGAGTAAATTACTAAGCGTAACTGTTGCCGTCGCCTTTCGCACGACCAAGGTTCTTGATGAGGAGCCGCTATAATTATTATCCACAACCGTCGCCACCACGCGATAGGATCCGGCGTTTATTGGGGCAATGGGTAAACCTGCATAAGTAACCGTTTTTGCCAAATTAGCTGGGACCGTTGAGACTGAAACTTCTCGTATGTTTCCATTATAGGTTTGTCGTAAATCTGATACCGATACGGTGGCTCGCGCCTTTCTGACGACGAGCGTCCTGGTCGATATACCGATATAATTTGGATTAGTAATAGTCCCGACAACAGTGTAGGACCCCGCATTTATTGGGGCAATGTCGCTGCCGTTATAGGTCAGAGAATGCGATAAGTTTACCGGGCTGGTGGTAACGGTTACGTTGCGAGCGTATCCATTATACGTTTGAGTAAGGCCTGAAAGGCGCACGGTTGCTGTGGCTTGTTTTACTAACAGCGTAGCCGTTGATGTCCCTGCGTAATTGGTATCCGATACAGTGCCAATAACTTCGTAGGAACCTGCGTTAATTGGCGGAGTTACTGCACCTTCATAAGTAATATTGACCGTTTTTCCGGACGGAGAGGTCTTCGCTGTTACGACCCGTTGTTTTCCATTATAGGTTTGTGTTAAACCGCTCAGCGTGATCGTCACTGGAGCTTTAGTTATTTCTAAGCTACCAGTTACCGTGCCCGAATAATTGGCATTGGTCACAGTAGCTAAAATTGGATAAGTGCCCGCGTTTGTCGGAGCCGTACTACTACCGTCATAGAGCACTGACGTAGCAATTCCTGCGGTTGGTGACGTTGTAACCGTTACGACCCTTGGCGAGCCGTTATATACTTGCTGCACATTCATCAAAGTTAGCGTCAGCGGTGCTGGTTTGACTTCATAAATTCCATTGGTTGGTATTACTTCATAGTCATTTGCTGAGCCAGCCCCAACGCGAATCGTATACGAACCAGCGTCTGAACTCCTCGTTACATCATGGCTAATCGATGGGATCATAGTAAGTACGGCTACTGTATCTGAAAATTTAAATCCACTATACGAAACCAACGGTGCCGTTGGTGCTTCATCATAAAATTTAGTCGCATTGGCCGTCACGGTTAACGGGGCCTTTGTCACGGTCACTGACACGGTCTTGTCTGCTTTATTGTAGCGACTATTGGCTGAACCCGTTGGTGCAAATTTAGCCGACAATGAAACCGGCTGACCAGTCACATGTAAAATGGTATTGAGCGCGGGCGTGTAGGTGACTTGACCAATTCCTGCCGCGACTAAATCGACTGTTGGATTTGCTGGGTCGACCACTATTGCAGTTGGAATCATGGTCCCATAAACAAATGGAGCAGGAATATTCCAAATTATTTCTGGTTGAATTTTAGATGCTGCCGCCGCTTCTACACGTTGGCCAAAACCTGCCAGAATTAAACAAGCTACTGCAAACATCAACTTACTAACCAAGGGCGACTTTAAGTAGCTAACTTGCAACATAATTAGTCTCCAAAAAAATAACTTAATCTTTAGAAGTGCGAGCGAACGTTGTACAGCTTATGAACCGAGCATAAGCTAGCAAACAAAGTCTTCTCATCTTTACTGACAAAGCTTGTCAGGGTTTCATAAGAGCTCTAGCCCTCATGTCGCACCCAAATGGGGTCATCTGTTACAATTCTGCCGCGCTCCAATTATGTCTTCGCAATTGATCAAGTCAGCCAGTCCCTTCCAGATCCAAAGTTTGCATATAGAGACAATTGGCACATCTTTGTGTCGTCAGATACGCTTGAGATCTATGCCAACCCAATCATCCGACATCCCATCGCTCAGCCTTGCTGACCTATTCCAGTTAATTTGGCGACGACGCCGAACGGCTGGTGCAGCCATGGCGCTTACAGCGGCTCTGACTTTGATGGTCACGTTTAGCATGACGCCAATGTACGAAGCAAATGCGACATTAGTTATGGAACGTAGTCGCAAGGCGGTTCAATTCGAGACAAACTCCGATGTCGGCCTTGAATACAGCGCACTAAATACCCAGCGTGATTTAATTCTCTCCACAGATATTTTAGAAAAAGCCATAAAGAATAGTGATCTGGGATTAAATCCCGCCTATCAAGTTCGATCGCCAACCGAAATTTTAGCTAAACGATTAGTGGTTACCACTGATCGTTATAGTTGGGTTGTTACGTTATCGTTGAAAGATGAAGACCCCAACCGCGCAGAGCGCGCTTTACGTGCCGTTTTAGATATTTTCTTTGAGGCTCAGGTGGAGCGGCAACGACAACGTGGGCAGGATGCCTTAGTATTTTTATCGACGCAGGTGGCAGAGACCGATCGTAAATTAGACCGCGCACGCATTGATCAAGAACGGTTTCAATCCGAGAAAAAAATTCTTACGTTAGATCCTGATCGTAACTTTATTGCCCAGGCTCTTGCGGAATTAACCGTCAAAGGCCAAACGCTTAATCAACAATTTGCTGCTAGTGAAGCCGTCGTACGCCAATTAGATGCAGCGGAAAGCCAAGCGCCCAAACCACGCATAGAAGCCCTACTCCGTGTCGAGCCTATTGCCAACAATGGACTGGTTGTTGAACAGCAACGGCGTTTGTTTTTAGTCGAAGCGCAACGTGCAGGATTAGCGCAGAAATATTTAGAAAAACACCCACGAATGCTGGAAGTAAATGAACAAGTAGCCCGCGAACAACGCAGCGTTGAAGAAGCGGCCAAACTTGCAGCAGATGCCGTTCGCTCTGATTATCAAAAATTGCGCGATCAACGCCTTGATCAAGATGAGCGTATTCGCACGGAAGAACGTAATCTTGCCGCATATCGTTCCGATTTAGTCCTGCTGCAACAGCTTATGACAAAAACTCAGTCGTTAGAAAAACTACTCGATCAATTGACGACTCGACTCCGTGAAGAAGAAGTGTCGACACGCTTAGAAGCCCAACAAGTTTCGGTCGCTGATCAACCCCGTGGTGGCACTGCTCCCGTCAATATGAATAAATCATTATTTGTAGCGGTGGCTTTATTCCTCGGTTTTTTTGCTGGGATTACAGCGCCATTAGCAGCTGAAGTGATTGACCGACGAATTCGTAATGTAGACGCTGCCATAGAAATATCTCGCATGAAAGTTCTCGCTGAAATTCCTTATTTAGCTGGTCTTGGCAGTTTAGGTCATGCCGATCATGGACAGCCATCTGATGTCGTCGAGGCATTTCGTGGCCTCAATGCTTCTTTACAATTAGCGTTGCCGCATCAGGAAAATATATGTCAGGTTTGGCTGGTTGTTTCGAGTATGCCCGGGGAAGGAAAGAGTACGGTCGCTGCACGTTGGGCCGCTGGCTTGGCGGCGGCTGGCAAGCAAGTATTGCTGGTTGATGCCGATTTGCGCAATCCTGGCCTGCACCGTGAATTGTCTGAGCCGGTAGAACGTGGTCTGGTCGCGTTACTCGCCGGTGAAACGGATGTAGCACCGAATCCAACCTCGCGTGAAAATTTACATTTTTTAACCGCTGGCGGCGTTCCCAATAATCCCGCGGAATTATTGCACAGTCATTGCCTGCCCGAATGGCTTTCCTTCTGCCGTGAGCGTTTTGATTATGTCATTATCGACTCACCTCCATTACTGCCAGTTTCAGATGCCTTGTTGATTGGCGCGCTGGTTGATGGATTGGTCATGGTGGTGCGTGAAGGGGTAACGACTCGCCGTGATTTAGGTGCCGTTATGGAAAAATTAGGTTCTCTACGTGAAAAGTCCTTGGGTTTCGTGTATAATGGCACACGCCGAGGTCACAGCGATTACCGCTATTACGCAGCTCCGCCCGCAGTACCCACTCCTCGTGGCTAATACTGGCAGCGCTGACGTTTCCTCTGCTCGGCCTAGGTAAGGTGTATTACGGAACGCCGACTTGATGTACGTCTCAGACAATTTGCCCGTTTTGCTTGTGCAGGCATGGGTATTGCGGTGCTCTTTGGGCAAAGCGGACAGTTGCCATTTATACTACCGCTAATCGGTTTCATCATGGCGGGCTTAGGTGCCTGGCTGATACTCACTCCCCCCAATGCCGGTTTGCCTAATCGAGGATGGTTAGCAGCCCTATTTGGACCGGCAATAATCATCGCTTTTTTACAGGCATTACCTTTGGGTTGGCATCACCCGTGGCTCACAGATGACCTTGCTGCCTTGGGCCAAATAACCGTTAATGCTTCGTGGAGTATAGATAGTGGCCGTAGTTATGATTCCGCTTTTTGGTTAATGGCACTCGCCATTTCCACGTTTTGCCTTGCTGCCTTATTTTCTGGAGATCGTCGCACTGCACTTGCCATGGGCACCGTCATCGTGCTCACGGGTTATGCCATCTATGCCCTTTGTGTTGATTTACTCAGTGGACGAATCCATGCGTATTCCCATGCCATGGTCGTTGGAGATTTTGCTTATCATAATCATGCGGGTGCGGCCTGGGCCACCTGCTTACCCGTTGCCATTTACGGTGCATTTAACCGCAGTCGCTGGTTTTGGTTAGCTGCACTTATTTTATTGGTGGCAATTATTCATAGTGCTAGCCGAACCGCCATTATTTTGAGTCTCGCTATTTCCATCCCTTGGTTTTTATGGCTCTCACCAAAGGTACACCGAATAAGCACCGCCATTGGTGCCTTAGTCGTAGTTGGGATCATGTTTTCACTTATTGGTATTGGTGCAGCTGGTAATCGCTTTCGCGAATTAGGTGACGGGCAAGCCGAAACCCTCAATGGACGGTCACTTATCTGGGAAACGGCGGCTACCGTGTTAACAGAGGCTAGTCCATTTGGTTGTGGTGCTGGCGGGACCCCCATCGCAATGCAGCGTGCACCCGGCATTGATCTAACGGGAATTATTAACCATCTCCACAGCGAACCACTCGAATTATTTCTCGATTATGGTTGGGCTGGTTGCATAGCCATCATTATGGGAACTCTTTCGGCTGTCTTTATTCTTTGGCGATCTCAGTCCCTCAAAACTACTCCCCTATCAGGCGATCATTTTACTATCGCCGTTAGCTTGGGGCTACTCATGCTTATTTTACATAGCTGTTTAGACTACATTTTTCGTAATCCCGTCATCAATCTCATCGCGGTTATTTGGCTCGCTTGTTTGGTCCAACGATGGATCACTTACCAAAAAGAACGTCCGCAATTATGGCATTCTGGATTAATGATTGGCCTTTGTCTTTGTTTAACGGCATTGTCCATTTATTCGTTTCTGCGAGAGAAAGAGTTGTCTAAATTACCGCTTTTAACGGCAAATACCGTTGAGCAACCACATGCTGTTACTCCTGAATATGCGGCTGCACAGGCAGCATTACAGTTAGATTCACCTAGTCGTGCGCACGACTGGTTGCACGTGGCTGGGCACCTGGCTCCTAGTTCCCCTTCAGCGTGGCGTGCGCGTATCCTTGTTGCGATGGCGGCACATAAAATTGATGACGCATTCACCGCTAGTCGTCGTTTAATCATTTGGGCACCAGATTGGATTTCCGGTCAAGATACGATTATCCAGTTACTCGCAACGCATGGTCATCAACAGGACCAGCGCACAACGACACTTGTAAATGCACTATTACGCGATGATCGAGCCTGGAGAATAAATGAATTAAATCTATTTGCCTCACTTATCGGACATCAAGCCGTCGTTAATTCCATTCAACAACACTCTTCTGTTCGCGTTCGGCGTGCTGCCTTACCGTGGGTGCGTCAATATACCGATTTAGAACAATGGCGCGCCATTCGCCATACAATTCCTCTTCAACATCCCCTTGATCCGATTCAATTACCCGTGTTTCAAATAGATGGAGACGAACGCAAAATCATGGTCGCAATTGCGAAAGAGAAAGAAGGACGACGTGCGCAAGCCGAGCGTTGTCTACGCGCTGGATATACGCTACCGCTGGCTTTGGATCAGGCGCTGAAAGATGATGGCGAAATTGGTGAACTGTATCGCCGTCTACCAACCAACTTTCCCTTCACCAAAGATGACAAATTACGACAGTCATTGGATGGTATGCTGCACATCCCCTGGGCTAAAGCTTGGTGGACGATGCTTAATGATTCCCAAACCATTGAACATCAGGAATGGTCACTCTTATCCGCACACAGTTATCCCCCATTTCTGGAAATTGCCTTTCACTCGATTAATACTCAAAAAGATCCCGCTTTAGCTGCCCGTCTGGCTAGTTGGCTAGATGCGTTTTCGTTACCAAATTGGAACGATGCCGGATGGGGGGTGTCTTGGAGCTGGTTACGAGTGCAACCGAATACCGCCAGTATTCCCCTTCCCGATGGATGGACTGGTGTCTTTATCGATGGAAAATGGCTGGGATGGCAGCGACATTCCTTCAATCCGGTCACTTTTACGACACCCGGCATCCATCGAATCACATTAGCAACTCCACCATGAAAATCAACGCGGTCATTTGCACCGTTGAGAAAATTGCCACAAGACTCTATGGTTAATTCATTATCCACTCACTAAAGGTAATCGCTACATGTCATTATTTGTTCTCGGTGCAGGCGGACATGGTCGGGTTGTTGCCGAATGTGCACGCAGTGCTGGGCTGCACGTACTGGGTTACATCGACGACAATCCCCAACTAATCGGAAAATCGTTTATTGGATTTTCTGTTCTTGGCACCAGTGATCGATTAGAGGGTACGGCGTTATCCGAAAGCGGAGTCATCCTCGGTATCGGTAGTAATCAAACGCGTCTGCGTCTTGCTCATCAATACCTTAATAGATCGTGCTCATTGCCCGTTATTCAACACGCTCATTCATGGGTTAGCCCTTCAGCAACCTGCGGCGCAGGCACGGTCATCATGGCCAATGCGACCGTGCAAACTCTTTGTCGCATAGGAATGGCAAGTATTATTAACACCAATGCATCAGTTGATCATGACTGCATCATAGGTGACGGCGTACATATAGCGCCTGGGGTCCATTTAGCTGGAAATGTCAGCGTGGGATCTGGTACCCATATTGGTATCGGAGCATCGATTATTGAAGGTATACATATAGGCAGCGGGTGCTTGATCGCGGCGGGTGCCGTTGTGATACGCGATGTCACTGATGGCCAACGCGTCGCAGGTGTACCAGCTCGACCGATGAAATAGGAAAGATTTTATGTCTCCGACCACCTTCCCACGTATTCAACTTTCCGCACCACATTTAGGTGACCAGGAATTATCAAATATTCAAAACGCCATCGCGGAAAACATGATCGCAGTCGGGTCATATATTACGGCATTTGAACAGGCAGTAGCGAAAATAATTGGTGTCCCACATGCCGTTGCTCTCGCGAGCGGCACAGCAGCCCTTCATTTAGCCTTGCTGGGACTTGGCGTGAAACGTGGCGATTCAGTCTGGTGCTCATCATTAACGTTTTGCGGAAGCGCCAATCCCATTTTTTATGTTGGTGCTCAACCTGTTTTTATCGACTCTGATACTCGTACTTGGAATCTTGATCCGGCATTATTGGCCCAGGGACTCGATGACGCGGCTAAAAAAGGCACCTTGCCAAAAGCTGTCATCTGTGTCGATTTATATGGACAATGTGCACATTATGACGCCATCATCGCAGCGTGTGATCGCTACGATGTGCCACTTATTGAAGACGCTGCCGAGGCCTTGGGCGCTCATTATCATAATCGCGCAGCGGGTAGCTTTGGTCGAGCCAGTATTTTATCATTTAATGGTAATAAAATAATAACCACCGGTGGCGGAGGCATGTTGTTATCGCACGACGCGAATTTTATCGCGCAAGCACGTCACCTCTCCAGCCAAGCTCGTGATCCTGCGCCTTGGTATGAGCATACCAAAATTGGCTACAATTATCGGCTCAGTAATATAAATGCGGCTTTCGGATGCGGTCAGATAATGGCGCTTGAAGATCGCGTTTTAGCGCGCCGACGAGTATATTCGCGTTACCAGAAACTTCTCGATGATATTCCAGGAATTACGTTTGCCCCTGATCTCGATACCGAAACCGGAACACGCTGCACACGCTGGCTAACCGTGATGCTCCTTGATCCGGCTATTATTCGCATCACTCCACTCGCATTAATGCAACAACTTGAAAAACTTGCCATTGATTCACGTCCCGTGTGGAAACCGATGCATCTGCAACCAATCTTTGCTGGTTGTCGCGTCTTGGGCGGAAGCGTGGCCGAATCGTTATTCAGCCGAGGTCTTTGCTTGCCTTCCTCTTCGTCATTAACCGACCAAGAGCAGGATCGTGTCATCGCCGCTATTCGCGCGGCGGTTACCCACTAATTATTATTCTGCTCTTACAGCACCGCGCGAGCGCGGGATACGATTGAGCCGAAGAACGTCTTGCGCTTTTTCTGGCCAATCATGGCATATTCGGGTTCATTGCCATCCAGTACAGCGCGGCAGTCATGTTCGATTTCGGAAGCGTCTTTATAGCGTTTGTCGGGATCGCGTGCCATGGCGCGGCGAATAATGGTGGCCAAGTGTTTATTGACGTTGGGGCGTAAATGACGGGCGGTGGGTTGGCGGGTGGCGTCGCGCACTAATTGAATGGTGTCTTCAGGCGTGCTGCCAGCAAATGGCGCTTGGCCGGTGATGGCGAAAAACATCGTCGCGCCTAAAGCGTAAATATCCGTGCGGGGATCAATTTGTGCACCGGTAATTTGTTCAGGAGCAAGATAGGACGGTGTCCCGGCGATGGTCGTGCCAGTTGGCTGTTCGTTGACGAGGATGGCTAAACCAAAATCAGTCAGTCGTGGCGTGCCATTGGTTTCTAATAAAATATTGGCTGGCTTAATATCGCGATTAATAAATCCCGCCAAATGCATCGCATGGACGCCGGCGGCACAGTCACGCATAATACGTAAGGCCAATTCATCGCCTAAGGGACCGAAATTTGCAACGCGGGTTCCTAAATCACCGCCGCCAACGAGTCTCATGGCCATAAAAGGACACTGACCGACTAAGCCTGCGTCGTAGAGCGTAATAACGTTTGGGTGATCAATGGCACCCAACACGCGCGCTTCATGCATAAACGTATCAATTAATTCTGGGCTATAACCATTTCGAGCAGCATATTTAGGACTAACAATTTTTAAGGCGACCTTTCGGCGAATAACTTTGTGTTCTGCTTCCAAAATAATGCCCATCCCGCCTTCGGCCAGGATGTGATAAAAGGTGTAATCGCCAAAAGATTGGCCAATTCGTTGAATGGCTTGTTTAAAGCTGGTGGAATCATTCATGCGAACAGCGCCTTACACAGGTATGAGTACATCGGCTCAGACCGAGGGATGCCAGCTGATTATGCTGGAAATCGTACAAACGGTCAAGGCATGATGATGTTGTCCTTGATGGTTTCAAGTGTTACCTCGCAAGCCACTGGTAGGTGATTGCGTCACTTGCATCATTAATTTAATGGCGGGCTTGTCGTTTTACTGTTTTCGGGGTGATTTCAGTCTCAGCCAAACCGAAATCGAAATAGTTCGCAGCGTTATGGTAGCAAATATCCGCAACCATTTTGCCGACAAGTTTTATGTCGCAGGGCAATTGACCGTCTTCCATCTCGTTGCCTAAGAGATTACACAAAATACGACGGAAGTATTCATGACGGGTGTAGGACAAGAACGAACGTGAGTCGGTGAGCATTCCGACAAACCGTGAAATGAGACCT
>SYDV01000263.1 GCA_005801395.1 Planctomycetia bacterium
AAAGATTCCATGAAGTCACTGGACTATCCCATTGATTTCTTTTGCTGGGGACATGCTGTTTTTAATGCGGCAATAGATTTTCACCGCTACCATCAATCGATTGGTGAAACCTGCAATCAAGCTGAAATGAAAGCCGAAATGGGGAACGCTTTCACAGAGGCCGCGGACGGATCTTGGTTCGATATCGATCTCTCATGGTTGGAATGGCCCGATATCGATTTTAGTAGCATCTTTGATTTCACGCCGTGAATCGCGCCTTTAAATAAACCCCACTCACAGAGCCGCACGTGAATCAAGACAATCCTTATTCAACACCCGAAGCAGGTCCGCTAGAGCAGCCAGAAAAAGTGGGGAAATTATACTCACAAAACCAAGTGCTGGCTGCCACCTTTTTCGGATCTGTTGTCTGCGGCGCCATATTATTGAAGCATAATTTTATGGCTTAAAAAGATCGCGCCACAGGTAATGTGGTATTTTATGGTAGCGTCATCGCCCTTACCTTGTTGATCGCCTTAACGTGGAGTATCAGTAAAAAAGACCGATTGGTCAGTAAATTATTCATCGCAGCCGGCATGCTAACCATGTATGCGATTTACCGTTATCATCTGAAAAACGACTTTGAAAAACACATCAAGAACGGCGATGCGGTTATGAGTAACTGGATGGTGATGCTTACCATTATTAAAACTATTGGGATTTTTATACTGCTTATCGTTGGCTGGGTTGGTTATGAAGTCTTTATTAATGGTGAAGAATTATAAATGATGAAAAATTTACGCGATAACCAACAAGATTAAATTTACTCTCTGACTATATACGCCCTAACTCATCAAGGCTTTTCATGAACAACAATCCTTACTAATCCCCGAGTCTCCCATTGCCGAAGCGGCTTCGTCTGATCTTTCGCAGGCTAATATCGAAAAGATCGCCAGCGGGCAGAAAAAGTTTATCTACGGGATATTGCTTTATTTCCTTGGCGTTGGTGGGCAATTTGTCATTGGTCCAATTGCCATACTCCTGGTTTTTGGAACCTTTATTCTTGGTATTATCGGGATTGTCAGACTTGCATCCGGTTTTAGTTATTCGGTCTTCCGAATTATTTTACTCATTATCGGGATGATCATTCCACTAGTTGGATTACTCATTTTACTCAGATTGAATGCTCGAGCGACTAAAGAATTACGCGTGTCTGGATACAAGGTGGGATTATTGGGGGCGTCAAAAATTAAGACGGCCTAATCTCTCTCCGCTCAAACAATGCCCATGGAACCCCGTTTATCGAATCGAGCTTTGCCCTAAACTGGGCATGGCGAGTAACCGCAAACAACCGAAATGGCTTCTCGATACGTGATGATCCCGCATGAGCGAGCGCAGCACATGCGACACGACCATGATGTTGGACACGCGAGCCAGACAGACGGGCTCCTGCGCCTTGTGTGAGACACTAGCTACCCTAACTTGCACGCCATGGTTATAGAACAACCAACCAGCCGCATCTCCCCCAGCATGATCGATACGACTATCGCCTTGGATCGCTGGGTACACAACGCGGACAATGATGCCTTTCAAGAATTGTTGCGCGCATATCGCCCAATGGTCATGGGCATTTGCCAACGAGTGCTTGGCCGTTGTCAAAATGCCGACGACGCGATGCAAGAAACGTTTCTGAAGTTAGCCCACCAAGGCCACACCGTCCGTACGAACCTGGGATCTTGGCTTTATACCTGTGCCCTAAATGAGTCGCGCCAATTATTACGCGTCACGGAAAATTCGCGCTTCTCAAAAGTCATTGATGACGACACGCCCACCCAAGGTCATGCTCCAATTTTAGACAGTGATGAACATCAATTATTGCACACTTGCATAGCCGAACTTGAAGAACCAGATCGTGATGTCATCTGCTTACATTTTTTCTTAGGAATGACACAGACACAGATCGCTGAGCGCTATTCCATATCACAACCAGCGGTGATAAAACGTTTAGACCGAGCACTGCGTTATCTGCGTCTGAGAATTTTAGCACATGGCTTACGTTTACACGGCATCTTTGAAGCTCACGCGCCGAAATTTACCTCGGTCTTCGATTGGCGCATGGCGTCACTGATGATTGCGGTCGCTGGGTACGGCATATTCCCACCATCCTCTATTCGACAGGTCTATAGCCTGATTCGTGAAGGTGATATTGATTCCGAATCAAAAGCCGCTTTAGGCGACAGCTTATTGGCAACCGTGTGCTTAATGTTAACCAAAAAACAACAGCTGTCGGGACATCCACCGATTTGGAATCCCTACCGTCCGAGCGTCACTTCCCGCAGCCAATGGCTCGTTCATCGCGTTATAGATGTCGGTGAAGACGTACGTGAAATCGCGATCATGACTTGGTACATTATCCGCGATGTATTACACCGCCAAGGCGGCTCACTATCACGCATGCGAACTCGAGACACGTTACGCAAACCAGTGTGCCGATCGATCGTTACTGTACCAACGAGTTAAACTCAGACTAATTTCCACTATTCCGCCATTTCTACGGTAAGTCCCGGTTCTATAGAATCACTGGACCGGGAACTCATCGCCCTACATCAGGAGCCGGTATGCGCACCTATCCATTTATTCATACGAGACAATTTTTCCCCTCGCAGCCAATCCACTCCCATACTTTCAAACCACACCATCCCCAATTAAAACTACGTCGTCGTTTAATCGCCGCTGGCTTGTCAACGGCAGCGCTTTTAGCGTTTATTTACAGCGTTTCTTTATCTGCGGAACCGGTTTTCCTTCGCTCAGACCATTGGACCATTTCCATCAGGCCAATTGAATGCAACTCTGAGCGGTACCATCCAAACGAAGAACGTCCGGTCGTTTCTACTTCTGATACTAATTATTGCGAATAACGATTTGCGTCGCCATGCCATTTCTACCAATTTTTCTTTACCCAGCGCTAATTAGAT
>SYDV01000264.1 GCA_005801395.1 Planctomycetia bacterium
GTTCAATGATTTCTATACCTATAATGAGATCATATTTCTTTTCGAGCCTTGGTATTTTTTGACTCCCGTAAAAAGGATCGAAATCAGCATCCGATATTTCATCATACCATGGAAATTCTTCCGTTGTCGCCTCATTACTTTTACCAATTCCGTGCAGGTACACTTCAGGGTAAATCTCCTTGATTAATCGCCCGATGAGCCCAGGAAAATAACCGATGTCGAGTATCCTTTTCGCTTTCCCCGCTTGGATTTGCTTAAGAATTAGGGCAATTCGATCTTGAGATAAATCAAAATAGGTCGCATTCTGCTGATAACCCGCAAAATAATCCTTAAGATCATATGCTTTATTGTAAGGATTTTTAAACATACGTCTGTCTAACTTAGTCTATTAACTATCCGTGTCACCTGTACGGTCACAGGCGGAATCATTTATCAAATATCTGCGGCTCGTTTATCTGAGGCCTTTCCACTTGGCGTGGGCTAATCCCGTCCTCTGCGTCATTACCAACAACCATCGCAATAGCCGACACCATGCATCCACACCAACAATGTGCTCAGCGCTTGCCGAATCATCGCACAGGTCGCTTTCTTCCACAAAGCTGTCATACTAACACGCACAACATGATCAGCGTTGATATGGTTATTCCGACCCGCAACCGACATGCGTGCTTACAGCGAAGTCTTCCATCTTTGTGCAAGGCCGCTGCGGCTGCGCAGGCTCGTATTATTATTTGTGATCAATCGCAAGAACCCTTTATTTCGCCTGACATTGAAACGATTCATCGTCCCGATTTGAATGGCTTACCCGCTGCCAGAAATGTGCTTTTAATGCAGAGTCGTGCTGAGGTGGTTATTTTCGTTGATGATGACACCGATATAAATCCTGATTTCGTGGTCAATGTCCAACAATTGGCGCAACGAGAACCACAGGTATTGGCTTGGGGGCCCGTTATGGAAACCCGCACACCATGGGTGCGACGACTCCATCGTTTAGCCCAATTGGGTATTTTTGCTGATGCGCGGCGGCAAACACATCGTCCTAATAATAAACCAACCACTTTGCTTTTTGGTTGTTGTTTTGCCGTGCGCAGACTGGAAGCGCTGGCGGTTGGTTTTGATGCACGACGACCAGGTTATGCGTTAGGTGAGGATGCGGATTTTTTTCACCGACTGCGCAACGCCCATGACGGCCGCTGGGTTTCACGTTTCAGCGACCAGTTGTTGGCTCATCACCGACGCGATGGTCATGATCGCGTCGATGCTTTTACTCGCGGAAAAGCCAAAGGCGCTTTTCTGTATTGGTGGGCACGTCGTCATGGCGGCGGCAATCCATTAACGTGCGCACACCTGGGGATCGCACTAGCCGCCGCCTCTGCCGGATTTGGTGCCGAACCAGCCGATTGGCGCGGCGTATGGCTGGGACTGACTGGCTCCGGGCACACGATAACGCCATCGAAGTCAAAACTCGAGAACAGTAGGTAGCGCTGGCGTACCTCAAGTGGTTTCCCATCTTGAAAATCGCTTGCTTCTCGACTAGGGTTGTATCTCGCTCTCGACCACGGGGGCGAAACATTGAATGTCAGTAACTAAGACAGCGTCGTCTGTTTTCAGTGCTGATAATCAGTGGTGAAAATCAGTGGTGAAAATCAGTGTCGATAACCAACACCGTACAAATCGTACAAGGAGAGGCTTGGTTCCCGGCAATCGCCGGTTTCACGACCACATGATTCCTGCGTTGAGTCAATCTTCGTAACATATTGGCTTAACACATGTTATGTATCCGCCATGACCCCCTGGAGTGTCCATGAGCAGCTTGTCTTTGGATTTCACAAATTGCCTAGCCGAAGCCATTGGTGCCACCCACGGTTTGATCAAATCTGAAATTGATACCTTGGTTGCTAAATTCCCTAAGCATCACGAAAATGTCGACGAGTTACGGGCCAATGGGGAATGCTCTTTTTTCGACCTGCCCTATCAAGATCTCAGCGAATTACATGCCGCGATAAAAAAGCATAGTGGCCATTGGGACAATCTGGTGGTGGTTGGGATTGGCGGCAGCGCCCTCGCCGCACGTTGTTTGTTAGGCGCCTTAGCGCACGGAGCTTACAACGCTCAAGACAACAAAGCTCGGAAAAACGCTCCACGGGTATTTTTTGCTGACAATCCTGACGCACAATATCTCAACGATTTAATTGAGGTGTTGGATCTAAAGCGGACACTCTTTCAAGTTGTCAGCAAAAATGGTACTTCAGCAGAAACCATCTGTATATGGCTATGGCTTTCTGAATTATTAAAGAAGAAAGTTGGCAAGGGTGCCCTGTCCAATCAGGTTATCATAACCACTGATCGGGAAAAAAGCCCGCTCATGGAAATCGCTAAGCAAGAAAAAATAGATACCTTACTTATTCCCAGTAACCTTCCAAGTCGCTATGGAATATTGGGAAATGCAGGATTATTTGCCGCTGGGCTCTGCGGCATTGATATTGTCGCTCTTTTAGCTGGTGCCGGGGACATGGATAAACGCTGTCGTCATGGTGATGCCATGCGCAACCCAGCCTATATGCATGCGCTCATTCATTATTTACTGACGCGCAAGCGGCGTAAAACCATGCATTCCACGTTTTCCTTTTCTAATCGCTTACATGCCGTTGGAGAATGGTATACGCATTTAAGTTCGGTGAGTTTGGGTAAAATGCTGAACCGCAAAGGCAAAGCGGTGCACGTTGGCCCCAGCCCGGTTGCTGCCCGTGGTAATTTTGACCTTCATGGACAGATGCAGCTCTTTTGTGAAGGGCCTTTTGATAAAGTTGTGACCTTTATCACGGCAAAAAACCTCGGTCCGGCTATCGTTGCACCGGCAAGTTATCCGAAAATGGAAGCGTTCACCCACCTGCAAAATGCTGACTTCACCACCCTCATCGATCATGGTTTCTTAGGCGCTGAGCAACACATTACTGCTGCTGGTCGCCCCAACATGGCCATTCACTTAGATGTGATTGATCCCGCCAATATCGGTCGCCTAATTTTTATGCTGCAGCTCTCATCCGTCATGAGCGCCGAACTGTATGGCATTGACCCGTTTGACCAACCAGGCGTTGAACACGGCAAACATGCGACGTTTGCCCAATTTGGTCGTTCGGGCTTCGAAGATCTTGCGAAACGAATCAAAGAATACCGCGTCAAACCGCGCCAAATCTGCTGAACTAATTGCTTAACAACCTGCGTAAGCCAACGCCGGCAAAGTGACTAATCCTAGTTCAGTTTACGCCATAAGCGATTCTGCATACTGGCACGCAGTAACAGGTTCTAAACTTCGACCACTTGCGTCACTTGGCGCGGTCTTCCATAGTGTTACCAACCCGCCTCGGGCAAAGGGTCGTACGCATGAGTCTGTTAGAAATCATCCAAGATAATCGTTGGTGGGTATTGATCGTTTGCCTACCCCTTACCGTCATCTATGGCCGCGTTTTAATTAATGCCGCGCTCGGCTCGTCCAAAACAAATACCAAAACCCTGACGCGGCCTCCAACCGTTCCGCTGCGTAAAATGCCGCCAAAGCCTGGCAGCCAGCCGAAGCCCCCAAGCAATACGAATTTGATTAAGGGTCCAGCACTACCGACACCACCCGAAGGCCGTCAGGAAGTTTTACCAGGTTCGATCGGCGCAGGTATTAGCAGTCATCAAAAGGCCGGCGCAGCCAAAACCGTGAAATTACCCGTCGCTACGCCCAAACCAACGGATGCACCATTAGCAAAAACAGATAATTCAGATTCTATTGGCGAAGAGATGGAAGGTTTGTTTGGTTCACGTGAAAGTAATGAACCGAATACCGACGGCGATTTAAGTACTGATAGAATGCCGAATGAAACCCCAACCGCAGCCATTCGCCGCAAAGCGAGTCGTTTACAAGAACTTGGCTTTCATCACAGCATTCCGTCCGATGCCGTGGGCGATACTTCTAAATCCGCGACGAAACCAAATGTCTCCCCAACGTCCGATGCACCAGTAGCGCAAACCACACCAGGCACTCCAGAATCATCGCGCAGCTCAACGGCAGAACTCACCTCCATCTTAGAACGCATTGATAAATTTCTCGCCGAAGACACGCCGAGCAGTCCCGTCGCAACCCCCAGCGATACAAAAGTTGCCACGACGACCGTTATGAAATCGACTGATCAGCCCTCCAGCGACACCACGAAAGCGATGTCCCAGGAAAATAAGCCATCAGCAACTGATCAAAATACTCCTCCAGCCATGCGTAAAACTCAACCCATGTGGGCACGTCCCGACGTTACCGACGAAGATATTAAAGCCGAAGAACCCCGCAAAAGCAGTCTCGATGATTCAGCCGAAAATGACACGAAAACGGACGATGGGAAAAAGACGAACGGCGATCAACAACGGTTATTTTAACTTGGTTTAATTCAGGTTACAATTTAGGTCACGTTTCAGCTGGATTCGTTGCCAAATAGCTCGGTTTTAGAAACTCAGCCCATAGCCAAACGTAAAGGCAAAGCCTTCCGCGGACCAACCCATATCAGCGCGGAAGAGCGCGGTGCGCTCTAACATGGTTCGCAAACTAAAGCCATAACTGTCGTGAATGGTAGCGTCGGACACATCGTTGATACTTGGTGCGACTGTCCCTAATTCATAAAAGAAGGCGACGCCGAAGCGTTCAAAACGAATACTATCGGTAATTGCCGCCCCACGCGAAATAACCCACAAACGATATTCGATCGACGCATGCCAGGCTACACGATCCGTAAAACGGTTGGCAATATAGCCCCGCAACGAATCGGTGCCGCCTAAACTTGGCAGAGCCCAAAATGGCAAATCGCCGGACGTTGCTTGTGCAAAACCACCAATGGCAATGACATCGGTCGGTGGATTTTCTTCTTTTCCCTCAGCGCCTGCATGAAACAAACCTGGAACAGGCAAAGCATAATTTCCAGCTACACCCCATATCGCACCCATGTCATTCGACGAATTATTCGCACCACGTTGCACCGGTGCAGCATCGACCGTGGCTTCAAACATATAACCACGATAAGGATTATGTTGGCTATCACGCGTGTCATAACGCATCAAACCCTGCACCCAGGCGCTGGAATAACTGTCGCCATAACTCACGAGGGCAGGATAAATATCTTCCGTACTCGGGCGGTTTTGCACGCGACCTCGATACAAATTGCGATGCTCCGCATGCAAGCCCAATCGTAACACCAAATCATCTCCCGGATGCGGTGCCGTCATCTGCAAATTTAATTCCGCGTACGACAATTCATCGGTGAAGCTGGTTTCATCCTCCTCTTTTGAATCCGAACCCAAGCCATAAAAACGCCGAGTCAACGAACGATCATAACCGGTTGAACCCCTGACATAACTTCGTTCTTCCATCAACACGCCACCCGTCGGTAGCGAGCGATGATTGAGCCAACGCTGCCATACGACTTTATAACGTTCTTGTCCCTCCGTCGTCGTCGACAGAAATATTCCGGCAAATTCTTGACGCCGTGTCTGACGAAAATCAATGTCCGTAATGGCAACGCCGCCACCCAGGCCAACATCTTCCTCGTAGAAAACAATGGGAGTTACAAAGCTAGTCACCCAAAATCGATCAACCATAGATCCTGGTTTAATACGACCTTCAGGAATATAACGCCAACGTTCGGGATGCTGGATATCCGCAGGATAATCAATCTTGGGAATACGTCCGTTTTGATCCATGCCGCGAAATGGATCAAAAACGACGCCTGGTTCTTGTCCCATGGGCTGCCCCATCGGATCTTCTGCCCATAGCAATCCTGTAACGCAGCAGGCCCCTAACAATAAAAGTCGTATGGTCATTTTAATGGCTGTAACTGATCATTTACCGTCAGGCTTTATTTTGCGTAACTTTTTTTTCGGCGCCGTGGCATAAACTTGGCTACTACCTTGTCCCACTTCATCGTCTTCATCACGCACGACCGGATAACTCGGACCAACATATAAATCTTCTTCCGTCGTTGCCATTTCTACGCCAATTGGTGGCGCCGGTTGGTAAATATCTTTGCTCTCGTAAGGCAAATTCAGATGACCTCCCGTTGGAGACATCTCACTCGACACCGACTCAACCACCAGCGGTGTTGGATGCTTAACCAAACGATCTTCATTGCGGCGCTGATTTAGGCGATGAACATTAAGATTTACCTGAACCACCGTTTGCTCTGGCATTAATTCTGCAAAACGCCGACGTAATAATCGCTGACAAAATCGATTGCGCTCAGTAACATTTGAAACTTCCCACAATGTCACAACCGCTTCGATCACGATGGATCGCTTCACTCGATCTTCAAAAACCCGCACCGTCGCCTTTTTTACATCGGGCTCACCTTCGATCGCGCGCGTGAGCGCCTCTTCAACGGCAATCAAATTAACCGAAATGCGTCCCGTTTCAGTCGTGTAGCTGATTTCACGCGAACGACGCCACACCTGCCACCAACGCAAGAACGCAAATAGCGGACAAATCACAAACAGCGAAGAAACCGTCAATCCGACCATCAAACCATTCGTAGTCTTGAGGTAATCATGCAAAACAATCGCAACAGCAGGTTCGGAATAAGCCATCAATGCCGATGCCCCAACCAAAAAGGCCAAGAACGACAAGATAAAATTCAACACATTGCGCATGGTCTGACTATGAAAGCCGCCGTTTTCAGCGCAACCCTAGGGCTGACAACGTCCAACCAGGAACCTGGGATGAAAACATCCGAGCAAAACGAGGGCGAAAATAGCATCCAACAATCAATCTCATCACAGCGAGATCCGCAGACACGCTAGTCGTCAATCATCTCCTGCTACTTTTATGTCGAGCGCATAGCGTCAAAATCTCTCACCTATTACCTAGGTTTACCTTAATCGCTCGAATGCGTTCAGGAGTTACTACGATGACACAAACCATGAAGGCCCTGGTAAAATCTCACAGCGCTGAAGGCCTCTGGCTGGAAGACGTTCCAATACCTACCATTTCTGATCATGACGTTTTAATTAAAGTACTACAAACGGGCATCTGCGGCACTGACTTACACATTTATAATTGGGATGCCTGGGCAAAGAAGACGGTGCCGGTTCCGTTAGTCGTCGGTCATGAATTCGTCGGTTCGATTGTCGCGGTGGGCACGCACGTCAAAGATTTTAAAATAGGAGACATCGTCAGTGGCGAAGGTCATGTGGTGTGTGGCCATTGTCGTAACTGCATGGCTGGTCGTCGGCATTTATGTGCACACACGGTTGGACTGGGTGTTAATCGTCCGGGGGCGTTCGCCGAATTTGTGGCGGTACCACAAACGAATGTGTGGCTACAAGACGCTTCTATTCCGCGTGATGTACAATCCATCTTTGATCCTTTCGGTAATGCCGTGCATA
>SYDV01000265.1 GCA_005801395.1 Planctomycetia bacterium
ACTCTATGTGAATGTTGTCGTTGATGCTCCACTCCCAGGAACGAAATGGCACCAAAGTCATGGTGCTGATCTTTATCGCCGAAGTATGTACACGTATTGGAAGCGCACGGTACCGCATCCAATGTTGAGTGTATTTGATGTACCAGATCGTGAGGCTTGTACGACGCGACGGTCCATTACGACCACTCCACTACAGGCATTAACCCTATTAAATGAACCTGGATTTGTGGAAGCCGCACGCGTATTTGGACAGCGAATGGTAATGGAAGGCGGAGACACTGATCAGGCACGTATAAATTTTGGTTTTCGCGCTGCGACGGGCCGTGCACCAACCGTCAAAGAAAGTGAAATTATTTTACAGGCGCTCAAGCGTGCACGCGTTTCCTATGCTGCTGATCCTGTCGCGGTCGCTGGGTTAATGAGTGTGGGAGAAGCGCTGGTTTCGGAAGCCTTACCGCCAAAAGAAATCGCAGCTTGGGCCACGGTGGGATCATTGTTGCTCAATCTTGATGCGACCTTGCATCACCAATAAAAAGATCGGACTATCATATGACCGTCAAACAGCTGATAAATTGCGCTCAAATGTCATCACGCCGTGCTTTTTTAGCGGCATCTAGTCGTGGCCTGGGGGCGACTGCTTTGGCGAGTTTGTTAGCCCAATCAGCCTGGGCGCAAACTCCGACATCTACAACGCCAAAAGCGCCGCTACCAACGTCACCCATCAAGCGGGCGAAACGAGTTATTTGGTTATTTCAATCGGGAGGGCCGTCGCATCTCGATCTTTTTGATCCTAAACCAGAACTCGATAAACGCTTCGATCAAGATTTACCAGACTCCGTGCGCAATGGACAACGCATTACGGGTATGGTCGCTGGTCAAGCACGTTTAGCGCTGCAACCGAGTCGTTATAAATTTGCACAACATGGACAAAGCCAGCAATGGTTTAGCGAATTATTACCGCACTTGGCGAGTGTTGCTGATGAGGTGAGTGTTATTCGTTCTCTCCATACCGAAGCGATTAATCACGATCCGGCAATCACCTTATTCCAAACCGGGCATCAATTGCCCGGACGTCCAAGTATGGGTTCCTGGATCGATTATGGACTGGGATCACTTAATGCAGACTTGCCATCATTTGTTGTGATGAATTCTGTACCAAGCAAAGGTCCACCCGATCAAGGATTGCTTTCTCGTTTGTGGGGTTCGGGATTTCTTCCTGGTCGTCATCAAGGCGTGGCCTTGCGTAGCGGCGTTAATCCGGTGTTGTATCTCGCAGATCCCTCGGGTGTATCGCGTGACATGCGTCGGTCGTTGTTAAATGATATTGCCGCTCTCAACCGTGAAGAAATCGGTCATAGTGGCGATGCTGAAATAGAAACACGCATAGCGCAATACGAAATGGCTTTTCGTATGCAGAGTTCGGTTCCAGAATTAGTAGATTTATCGCAGGAAACCGCCGCAACCTGGGAATTATATGGTGAAGATGCCCGCAAGCCTGGGACTTTTGCTCAGCATTGCTTGCAAGCCAGACGTTTAGCCGAACGCGGTGTGCGTTTTATTCAACTTTATCATCGTGGTTGGGATCATCATGGAGCGCTCCATGAACGAATGCCAGTTGGTTGCAAGGATGTTGATCAACCAACTGCGGCATTAATTAAAGATCTCAAACAACGTGGTATGTTGGACGATACCTTAATTATATTCGGCGGAGAATTTGGTCGCACATGTTATGCTCAAGGAGGTGCGAATCGTGAAAAATATGGCCGCGATCATCATGGCCGCGCGTTTAGTGTTCTGTTGGCAGGTGGCGGCATTAAACCTGGTATCAGTTACGGAGCGACAGATGATTTCGGATTTAATATTACAGAAAATCCGGTGCATATCCACGATCTACAAGCGACTATATTACACTGTCTTGGCATAAATCATGAACGGTTAACCTACCGCTACCAAGGTCGGCAATTCCGCTTGACGGACGTTCATGGAAAAGTCATGAGTGCGTTGTTGTCGTGATCATCGAAACAAGATAATGAAGCAGGTCAGCTCACTGAGATATGCTATGAAACACAACTACCCACATCCATGCGGACGTGGGTAGTTGAAATAAAAGGATTTTATAAAAAATCCTTCCTGAAGCCGATGTAAGATTATTTCTTCTTGTTGGCTTCTTTGAAAGCAGCGTATTCTTCTTTGCTGAGGGCGCCGTCGGCGTCTTTATCAGCATCTTTCAATTTGGCTTGCATCTTTTCAGGGGCAGCAGCAATTTCTTCCTTGCTGATTGCGCCATCGCCATCGGCGTCGATCTTGGCGCCCTTCTTTTCGTCGGCCGCGAAGGCGGACGAGCTAAACGCAACGAGGCCGGCGAGGGCGAGGAATTTGATGGACTTCATAGGAGTGATCCTGTTCTAGGGGAAGGGGGTGGAGGGTGCGGCGACACTCATTGGCATCGTTCCCTATCCGCATGTTGTTAAGATCATCGATACCCCACCCGCTTTCAATGAGATTCTGTCAGCCGGCTGTCAGCCATCGGTTGCATAAGACAGGCATTAGGAAAATCCTACATAAATGCACTCTTGCCTAATCTTTTAGAGTCATTTTTTATATCTAGGATAGCCCCCCTGTGGATTTTTCACACATAGACGGACTATTAATATCGTTACGTAGGCACTTGTCCTAGGGTTGTCTTACCACAGGTGAAACAGCAGGTGAATATTGAATCTGAGCGTTTGAATAGTTGCCGTAGTGTATTTTGTGGACAATTGAGCAGGTCATGGCGGTAATAAAACCATCACACACCGAGTTTATGTTATTAGCGCGTCTTTAAACTTTTAAAGCCTTAATGAAGGCCACAAATCCTGCAGCCTGAGCCGTAAATCTTTCAATCAGAGCTGGATCGGTAATCGTATGATCTGCACCGATTAATTTGTGCACCGCTCCTAAGACCGGCTTCAATCAGAGTTGAGTATTTGGCTCTTGTCCGGGAGCAGCTGTTGATTTTTGGTTTTCACGCTGTTCGGCTGGATATCCGCGAGCATTCGTCCAGTTTGAGTGTTGCGGTTGCAGAAATA
>SYDV01000266.1 GCA_005801395.1 Planctomycetia bacterium
GGCAAAAAGCCCGTGATGATCACTTTGGGTAAATAGTCGATGGTGTACTCGGCACCTTGATATTGCTCTAAATGCCCCTTTTGCCGGCCATAGCCGCGACATTCAACCGCTTCTATTTCCTCCATCCACCCAGCGGCCAACAATCGCTGACATAAGATTTCAGCGCGCTGCGGCCGCACTATCATTTGCGCCTTCAGCATGCCGCTGATCATGCTTTAGCGGTTGCCGCTTCGACCACTTGACCAATTTTACGATACTTTTGATAGCGTGCTTCCAGTAATGCTTCGGTGCTGAGCTCGGTCAGTTCATCTAATTGACGCGAAATCGCCTGACGCATGAGGTGCGCGGTTACGATCGGTTGACGATGAGCACCACCAGCTGGCTCTTCAATAATTTCATCGACAATGCCAAAACGTTTTAGCGGAACCGCAGTCAATGACAAACGCTCAGCGGCGATATCTTTTTTATTACCATCTTTCCATAAGATCGCTGCACAACCTTCAGGTGAAATGACGGAAAAATAACTATTTTCCAGCATCAACATACGATCACCAATACCAATACCTAATGCGCCACCAGAACCACCTTCGCCAATGACGGCGACAATGATCGGCGTTTTAAGCATGGCCATATCTCGAATATTTTCCGCGATTGCAATTGATTGGCCACGCTCTTCCGCTTCTACTCCTGGAAATGCCCCAGGCGTATTGACTAAACAGACGACCGATAATCCAAAGCGTTCTGCCATGCGCATCTTGCCCATCGCTTTGCGATAACCTTCTGGATGCGGCATGCCAAAATTACACCGACGGCGTTCATGCACGTCTTTGCCTTTTTGTTGCCCAACGATCAGACAACGGTGCTGACCAACCATGCCCAAACCACATTGAATCGCTTGATCGTCTCCGAACATGCGGTCACCCGCCAACGGAACAAAATCATCGACCATATGATCAATGTAATCGGTTGTCTGAGGACGTTGTGGGTGGCGTGATAGCTGCACTCGCTGCCATGGTGTCAGTGTAGCGAAGAGACGACGGGTTTCGGCCACCAGTTTTTCGCGCAAGGACGATACCTCACGACTAACATCCAAGTGGGAATGGGCGCTTCTTGATTCCAGATCGGAAATGGTGGTTTCTAATTCCACCAACGGCGCAATAAAATCGAATGGGTTGCTCACGTGCTCTCCAACAGCAAGGTTTCGCACACTAAGGCATCCAGCGACAAAGGAAATGCTCCCGCCATCTAGCCTCTGCACCGAGACCAGATGGCGGCAATTCTTTCGTTGATAGATGCCCTAGTACCAGCAATTTCGCCCCCATGGAATCCCGTTATGGCATCTCATATCGAAATAGAACTCAAATGGGCGCTCTCTCCAACCGGGTATGAGCAACTCAAGCAAGCGTTGATAAACCAAATGGGTCCTGGGATCCCACTGAGTCAAGACAACCGTTTCTTTGATACGGTCGATCGTCGCCTTCGCCGATCGCTTCTGAATATTCGCCTACGGCGCGAAAACGATGGCCTCTTACTAACCTGCAAAGGCAAACTACCGACTGGCCCGGCAGGCGCCCATCAACACCAAGAATGGGAAACGTGGCTTGATCCCAAACTCTGGCCATTAATCGCAGCCGGTGACCTATCACGTACCAATCTTCCGCTTCCCGCACCTATCGAAGAGGCATTAGCAGGTGCACCGCTCATGGCACTTGGCGGATTTTGTAATGAGCGACTGTGCTTTAATCATTCGACCTATCCTGCTGCTCTTTTGTGTTTAGATCGCACTAATTTTGGCGCTAACCGTTTTGAACATGAGCTGGAAATTGAAAGCGAATATCCGGAAGCCTGTGCGGATAAATGGCGAGCACAACTCAACGAATGGCAAATACCATTTACTCAACAGCCCATTACTAAATTTGCTCGCTTCTTAAATTATTCACAAAATTCGGCACCCGAATCAAATCCAAGTTAATGCGACTGAAACCCTGGTAATTGATAAGACGTTACGCGACCATCGCGATCAGCAACGATCAGTTGACCGCGAATAATAAGCGGAGCCTCTTGCAATAAAGCTCTATGAACGATGCGGCGAATCGAACTACCATCAGCTTGCGCCAATAAATAAACTGAGCCCTGATTATCAGCAACCACAATGACACCGGCTTGGCAAGCAACTGCGATAACCTTTTGTGCCGCTTCAGGCAAAGTAATTTTCCACTGTTTCTTAAATTGCGTGTCTGTCCAATTAAGCAACGTGACATCACGTTCCCCGCTAACACAAGCCACCATATTTCCCTGTCTACTCACCAAGCGGCCACCAGCCTCATCTAAAGCTTGGTCTTTTAAGAGATCGATAGCCTGAGCCTGGACGCGGTAGAGCACCGCCCCTTGAACGGTTGGGACTAAAATAACCTGCGCTTGTGGCATGGTTTCTATCGGACCCGAACGCAATCCTGGTAAAGGCTGTTTGGCGATAATTCGACCATCAGCCTCATCGAATAAATGTACGTTTTTATCATCCACTGTCGCCAAGCGATCATCAATAAACCACAGTGCCGGACGCTGAAAACCACTGAGGGCCGCTGAAGTCCATAGATCCTTTTCATTTGTGCGCGCCTGCAACAACACTCCCTTATCAGAGGTCGACACCGTAAATTTTGCTTGGATGCCTGCCTGAAAAGTCAGTTCTTTTGTTCGGAATGCTAAAATCGGATTCTGGCCGCGATGCATAATTTCTTGGACGATCACATTTTGCGGACTTACTGACAACCCAATAGCGACCCCATCAGTCGTTCCAGCGGTCCAAAATTTTCCATTGGCATCCCAGGCATCAGTCCATCCAGCCGGTTCAACCGTGGGTTGAAGTGGCGCTTTAATTTGCTCACGTGTTATTGCTGCGGTTAACTGACCATTCTGAAAATTAATCAGCGAAATGCGATCTGGCGTCCGGACCAATCCAACCGTTTCGGCTTCGGGTAAAACACGTAAACGCAACCAACGAGGTGATTTGCTCACCTCACTTTGCCAAGCAATCCCAGGAACCATTTCAAAAGAAACAATCAAAACCTCCGTGTCCGTTTTCGCAGGAATGAGTAATTTCTCAGTTCGATAACCTGGTGCACTCAATTCGATTTGCACTGGCACATTCGGGTAACGACAAAAATTAAATTCCCCCTCAGGCAAAACCGCCTCGCCAGAAAAAACTCCATGAGCCGTTGTTTGTACCTCAATTTGCGCTTTGGTAACGATACGCAGGCCGACTGGAACTTGTCTCGTATCGCCATCAATAACCGTCAATTGACCGGGTAAAGCCGACGGTGCCAAATGCCCTGCACGCTGATGTGAATTTCGAAATGCCGCCGCTAAGGTAATCACGCTTCCCTGATGGCCAGCGGACCACTCTTTACGTATCGCTTCAAAATCACTCGCCATGGTTGCCACCTGCTGTTCCGCCTGCGACAAAATTGGACGCGCGCGATCCTTGGCTTCACCATGCTCGACAATCTTGCGCGCTTCATCAGCGACCTGCATCCAGGAAACTGACGCATCGCTTAGCATCGCCTGGAGCTTCTGCATCTCGAGGTCTGCTTTACTCGGTTTAGAAATTTCCACTTTAGGAGGAGGGTTTAATTTCAATTGCAACGCAGCCATTTCGCTTCTGGCTCTATCAATAGCAATTATTTGATAACTTTGTTTATAAATCTGCGTGTACCAGGGTAAGGGAGTACCATAAGTCGCAATAAATTGCTCTAACGCCTGTAAACGTGCCGTTGACATGCTCATCGACTGAATGGGAGCATACGACTGTTCTGCTAATAAATTATGCACGACTGGAACACCGTAGAATCCACCAGCCCCTAATCCAGCCAGCAGGATAATTAAAATACTTAATCGGCGAAAAAGTTTTCCCCAACCGAAACTGCGGCGCAATCTCGTCGCCTTAGTAATTAATTCCTGGCTTTCATTAGCATTCGGAGTAAGTGCCGCTGCACGCATCCACTTATCTGCAGCTAAATCCGTCTGACCGCTGGCAGATAAACGATCTCCCTCTACGCGCAATGTTTCTACCTCATCTTGAATATTACGATGTTTTGCTTCAGCCAATTTCGTGCGCAAATCTTTTAATGCCGGCTGAGATGTTGTCCCAGGTTGTAGTGCAGGCCGTGGCGTTGGCATTGGGATGAGGCCCGAAGTTGTTTTACGCACCTTCGGCTTTTCAACCGGCTTGAGCCACTCCGGAACAGCAGCCTCGCCGACTGGAACAGACCCCGTTACTGATTTAGCGGGAGGTGCCGCCGACTGTCTTGCTGCTTTTATTTGCGCCGTTGAGGGGCGAGTGGTTGTGCTCGTTAATTTAGCGTGCTCAGCCGCATCCAAGTCGCTCATCGCTCGAAATGGACCATGTGTCTTCCGCAATACCGCAGAAGTTCCTGCAAGCTTGACCTCCAACGATTCAACCTCTTGCACTAAATCATGTAATGAATCACAACGATCCGATGGACGCTTCGCAATCATTCGCATTACTAATTTTTCAACGCGCGA
>SYDV01000267.1 GCA_005801395.1 Planctomycetia bacterium
GAAGGTGAGGGTCCGGAAGTCCGGAAGTCCGGAAGTCCTGCCTGATCATCGGCTATGGCATATACGGATGTGCATTTAATAGCTGCAGAAAGGCTGGGGCCAGTATTGGTCAGTTATTGCCATCATATTCACTAGATGGCTTCAGCCTTTTTGCAGCCGAACAATAATTGTTCAATAAAATTTAAAGCGTTGATCACGTCAGACTTCCGGACCTCCGGACTTCCGGACTTCCGGACCCAGTGATCATTCCTTCAACAACAAATAATACATCTTCCCTTCCGCAAATTGATTTCCAGCGCGTTGTTCAGCTCCGTCGCCTTCACCCATATACAGATCGCAACGGCCAGCGGCGCGGATGCCGCCGCCGGTGTCTTGGTCGAGGCGTAGGGCGGCGTAGGTGCCTTGGCGGCCATTGGTCGTGGCGGCGGTGGTATCGACTAAACAGGCGGCGCCTGGGGGAAATATACTCTTATCCGTGGCGACTGAGACATCGGTGGTGACTGGCTGTCCTAAACTGCCGAATGGTCCGCCTTTTACCTGGGTGAAGAAAATAAAGCGTGGATTACGTTGGCGGTAGGTGACTAAGTCTTGTGGGTTGTCTTGAAAGTATTTGCGTACGTTGGCGAGGTTGAGGTCTTCTTTGCGCAATTTGCCTTCATTGACTAAATCCATGGCAATCGGGTGATAGCGATGGTTGTTAGTGCCGTTGAAACCGACTTCCATCATGCTGCCGTCAGGCAGGACGACCTTTGCTGAGCCTTGGACCTCGACGATGTAGGCTTCATAGGGATCGGCAAAATAAATAAGTTCTTGTCCGCGTAATTCGCCACTGGTTTCTAATTCGGCGCGAGCTGGATAGGGAGTCATATTGCCATCTGGTAAGCGACGCATGGCGATGTCGTCTTGGGTTGCTCCATTCACTAAATCCGCTGGGCGTTTGTAGAGGGGATAGCGATATGTGCCGTCAGGGGTGGTGCTGGCATTAAATATAGGAGTGTAGTAGCCGGTAAAGAGCACTCCGCCTTTACGATCAAATCCGACACTCATAAAAGCACTAAAGCGAGATTTGAGTGCGGCATTAAATTGCTGTGAGTCGGTGGTGTTTTGCAATAATTCGGCCAGCGCGTGTAAGCTGCGAACCACACGATCCTTGGTGATGCTACCAACAGGATATTTCAGGCTGGAACTGCCGGTGTTGAGATATTTTAAACTATGAGCAATCGCTTGTTGTAATTTGACGCGGTCATCGCTGGTCAGCGTGAGGTCGGGCACCTTGGCAATGTCGACTTCAACAAGGGCTTGTTCCCCTGGAGCTAATGGTCGGTTATAATCTTTAGTGACCGGCTTAACCTCTGGGGCCTTTTTCTTGCCGCGCAAACAGCCAGTAAAACTGAGTGCAATGAGAGGAATGATGATGGCGAGAAGGATGTTGCGCATGGGCGCGGAGCATTGAGGGAGGGGACGGGTTCGCAATGGTCCGGGGCGTCAGTCAGCGTCAGTCAGTGTCCGGAAGTCCGGAGGTCCGGAAGTCCGGAAGTCTGGCGTGATCATTAATTAATATTAATTGGACGATTCGTTGAGTAGCTGCAAAAAATGCCGTAGCCAATATTGGCCCCAGCCTTTCTGCAGTAGCACGAATAATCGTCCGTGCACAAAATGACTTAATAACCTGGCGAGACTTCCGGACTTCCGGACTTCCGGACCCAAAAGGACTTCCGGACCCAAAAGGACTTCCGGACCCAAAAGGACTTCCGGACTTCCGGACCCAAAAGTATTTCCGGATGTAACGACTACCGACCGTACCGACCCAACGCATCCAGCAGCGCCGTTTCCACCGGCCATGGTTGGCGACGGGGATCGGTCAGGGCAACAATTTGGCGCACGACGCGCATGTCGCTAAACGGCCACGCGGCTAATTCGCCTCGGCGGGTTTCTTTGCGCACACAAGGTTCCGGCAGAATAGCGAGGCCAAGACCGGCTAAGACCATCGCTTTGATGACTTCAGGGCTGTCATGTTCGAGTGCGACTTTTAATTCGATGCTTTTATCAGCGAGAGCACGGTCCAACAGGCGGCGCGTGACCGTGGTTGGGGGCAATAAAATAAATTCTTCGTTGGTGTAGTTTTCAATCGCGCGGCTACGGCTGCTGTGATTGACCGGTAATACCAAGACCAACTCTTCTTCCCATAAACGTTTGCAGGCTAAACCAGGCGGATCGAATTCGACGGCGCACACGGCTAAATCGAGTTCGCCGCTGGCGACCATTTCTGGCAGACGTTCGCTGGTGCGACAGATGAGGCGTAAGTTGACTCGGCGATTGGCCAGTAAATAGGGGCGCAGGATTGATGGTAAGGAATTAACCGCGACTGATTCGCTGGCGCCTAAACGTACGCGCCCGGCAGAAGTGCCATTGGCGGCGGAGAGATTGCTGGTGACGCGTGATAATTCTTCCAATAACGGGCCGGCGCGACCGACTAATTCTTCACCGCCCGAGGTTAGGCGAACGGCACGGCCAATGCGCTCAAACAATTTGACGCCCAACGAGCGTTCTAATCCCATAACTTGGCGACTTAGGGCTGGTTGGCTCAATTCCAGCTCTTGCGCGGCTTTCGTAAAACTACCCAGGCGCGCCACGGTCAGGGCGGCTAAGAGTTGATCGGTAGCGGGCAATTGTCCGCGCATCATGGGAAAAGCATCTTCATGGAGGTGGGCATCATTCGTGCAGGGGGCTGCGCTGGTCTATGCTTACAGAAGGGGCTGGACAGGACGGTTGCGCAGCGTGTGCTACATCCCGTCGGAGACGAGCCGACTCCTGAAAGGAATTCGCACGATGGCCAAACAGCGGGGAAAGTCCAGCGGGGCGTCAGACAACTGGTCTGCCAAAGAGTTTGTCAAAAGTCGAATCGGACAGAGCATGCGCACCCCGTTACCTCGGCGTACGCGAGAGCCAGTTGAGGCGGGCGATGGCGATGGCTTGTTGAATCGCCTGCAAACGATCAAAGGTGGAGCGACGGCCGCGCAATTAGCCGCAAATATCGGCGGCGAAGTACATGGTCGTGATTTGGCTGTGACCATGCGCAAGCTGGTTGAACAAGGTAAAGTTCTAGAAGTCCGTCCAGGCCGCTATCAAGCTTCTGGTACCGATGGCGAATTCGCCGTGGTTTTAGAAACTGACACTGCGGGCAAATTACAGGCACGCTTTCCCGATGGTAAATTAGTGCCGGTTCATCCGCATTACACGATTGGTGCAGGTGTTGGTGAC
This sequence comes from Planctomycetia bacterium, assembly GCA_005801395.1. The sequence goes on from SYDV01000267.1 coordinate 3,262, forward strand.
GTGGCGCAAGCCTTAATTGGGGAAGATAATCAAGCGCTGATTACGCGTATTTTACGTAAAACGGGACGCGAAGTCGTGGGCACGGTTAATTTCAAGCCAGGCGGCATGGTGTTGGTGTGCGATAATCGTCGTGAAGGCGAAATGCCGGTGCTCACGACCTATCCTGGTTTCACTAAAGCTTATCAAGCCGGTAAACGTGTGGTGGGAACGGTTGAAGTGGACCCTACGGGTGCCGCTGGCGTTAATGTGACACGCATTTTGAGCGATGAATCGCCCGAAGTAACCGATTTTCGGTACGTGTGTTTAGCGCACGGATTACCTGGAGATTTTCCGGCTGAGGTGGAGGAACAAGCTGCCGCGTACAAAGACCGTTTCCCTTTGGGCAATCGGGAAGATTTACGTGAAAAGTTGGTTTTCACCATCGATCCAGCCACGGCCAAAGATTTCGATGACGCCATTAGTTTAGAACGCGATGCGCAAGGTCGTATTGTATTGGGTGTCCACATTGCTGATGTTAGTCATTTCGTGACGCAACATTCTCCGATTGATCAGGAAGCGGCTGAGCGTGCAACTAGTTGTTATTTGGTGAATCGGGTGATTCCGATGTTGCCAGAAACGCTGTCGAATGGTCTCTGTAGCTTGGTGCCGAATAAAGAGCGTTACTGCTTGTCGGCTTTTTTGACCTTGGATAAACAATTGCGTTTAGTTGATACGCGTATGGCGGAAACGCTGATTTGTTCGCGTCACCGCTTTACCTATGAAGAAGCGTTGGATGTGTTGGAAGGTCGTGCCGGTGAAAATAAATGGCCACGTGATGTCGTGGATATTTTGCTGCAAACGGGTGACATTGCCCAGGGTTTGCGACGAGCACGTGAAAAAGCAGGCGCCCTGAATCTCTTTTCGGTGGAACATCGTTTTAAATTAGATGTTAATGGCCAGCCCGTTGAAATTGCTCAGGAAACCTCCGATATTTCACATCAATTAATTGAAGAATGTATGTTGCTGGCCAATCGTGCTGTCGCGACTTGGTTAGAACAAAAGAATTTGCCTTGTACCTATCGTATTCATGAAGAGCCGGATCCAGAGCGCATTAAAGTATTCGCGCACATGTTAGAGGTCTATGGTTTAGATAGTACACGAATTCAAAATCGATTTGGCCTACAGAAATTACTCTTCGATTTAGCCAAAGAGCCGGCGGCGGCGCGTTTGGTGTTAAATTTACTGTGTTTGCGTTCATTTAAAAAAGCGATTTATAGTATTGATAATATC
>SYDV01000268.1 GCA_005801395.1 Planctomycetia bacterium
CGTTTGGCACCTGGGTATTTCGCTTACACAGCGCCTCGACCTCATCCGTGCTTGGGCCTTTTTTACAACATCGCGGACATCCTTTATTACAGGGTCTTGATTTCTCGGGTGTCTTATGGAGCGGTGGATTAATTCCAAATAACACGACATCACTCGATCAATCGCCACTCTTAGTAGCCGGACAACAACAATTACTGAGTGAACAACGTCGTGGTCGCGATTATGATTTTACCGCGTATATTGACCCAACGACATCCAGTTGGGCTTCACATCCATCCTGGCCTGCGTTTCTGGGAAATTTAGTAGCGATGCGAAGAGATGCATTACCTGGTTGCGCACAGACCACGGTGCTCAGCACCCAAGCCAGTCGTGTGAATTTACCTCCTGGCCACACGGCTGTGACGCTGACCAACGATGCGGGCAAGGCGACACAATTACAGGCAGACCGCGAAGGTGTGGTAATTATTCCACCCAGCGATCGCATCGGACGTTTGCGCTTAACCTTAGGAGATAAACCTGAGATTTGGCTCACCATTCATGTGGTTGCCTGCGATGCGCGCATGGCTGATTTACGTCTCGCATCACAGACCATAATTGGCACCAGTACGGAAGCGCAAAATGAGGTCGAACGATCTCGGTCCGTTCTTGAACACTTACTGCCCATCTTTTTCGCCGCTTTAATTGCCTGTCTTGGGTGGTTGGCGTTTACCCGAGAATCGGGACGCGCACCATGATTCCTGACTTGCATGTTCTAGAGCCATATGCCGCCGTTTTAGCCTTACCGGCGATGATTGCTTGGTGGTACTGGGCACGACGCGATCACGGACGCTGGTTACGTTTGGTATTATTATTGTTATTGGTCATCGCTGCCATGCGTGTCGAATTGGCCTGGGAACGCGGCGGTAGTGATGTGGTGTTAATATTAGATCGCTCTGCCAGCATGGGTGAAGCGCGTAAGAAACATGATGAAATGATACGCCTGGCCGCGGAACAACGACGTCATGGTGATCGCCTCGCGGTTATTATCAGCGGTGACGGTGCCTACATTGCACAAGGTCCACAACGTACCGGCATACCGACGATGCATGACGTATCAGTGCCAGATACCGCGAGTGATATGACGGCGGCACTCGAACAAGCCGCCACGTTATTAACCCCAGGACGAACCGGTCGCGTATTAGTGCACAGTGACGGTGAAATTACCGGACCTGATCCACGTGCCTCCAGCACGCGAATTGCTTTACATGGTCTCTCGGTTGATGTCTTACCCCAGGCACGGCCTGCCGTGCCTGATGCGGCGGTTATTGATGTGACATTGCCCCAATCATTACGTTTAGGTGAAAGTTTTATCGCCAGCGCGCGCCTGATGAGTGATGCCGATGAAATTCGCACCTATCGTGTGATGCGAAAAGATAAATTAATTGCCGAAGGCACGGTTCACTTATTACCATTTGCACCCATCACCATTAATTTCTCTGACCGTCCGCCACAAGCTGGCGTCGTCCAATATTCCATCTCGATTGATACGGATATTGCAGGAGCGATAGCAGCGCGGTTTATTGCCTTAGGTCAAAAAGCAGCTGGAATGCTCCCACCTGGACAGGACACGGCTAAATTTCTCGTGGAATTTGAACAATTAACGACCACCCCCGAGGGACGTAAATTATTTAACTCCTTAGCCGTTCCTGGACCCGAACGCGAAGCCCTGATTAAATTGGTCATCGACCAAGCGACTACCAAAATGGGACCCACCTTAGCGTCCTTTGCCGAACCAATAATTCGACAAACGCTTGATGAACCCGTTGCTGATCGTGACCGTCAGCCAGCGAATAATTTAGCAAAAGCCGCCTTACGCGTTGCTGATGGCGAACGTATTTTAGTCATGGGTGGCGATGGCACTGACAGTAATATCGTGCGCGCTTTACGCTCTGCCGGCATGCAGGTTGATCATCGTCCAGAAGGCGTCATTGCGGTTGATCAATTATTGGCTTACCGAGTTTTAATTTTGGATCAGGTTCCTGCAGATCGTTTAGGACTCCCAGGAATGGAAGCCATCGCACGGTGGGTCGAACATTTAGGTGGCGGTTTAGTGCTCACTGGTGGTCGTCGTTCGTTTGGTGCGGGCGGATATCACAAAAGCCCAATCGAACGCGTTCTGCCCGTCACCATGGAATTACGTGATGAACATCGCAAAGTGGCCGTGGCGATGGCGATTACTTTGGACCGTTCCGGATCCATGATGGCGCCAGTCGCTGATGGTCGAACGAAAATGGATTTAGCCAATGAAGGCGCTGCTGCGGTGATCGAATTATTAGGACCACGCGATCTGGTTGCGGTGCACGCTGTCGATTCTAGTCCGCATATTATTATTCCATTATCCCCCGTAACCGATCCCAAAGACCTGATCAGTAGGACCCTTGGTATTCGTTCTCAAGGCGGCGGTATTTTTGTTTACCAAGCGCTCATTGCCGCCGGTAAAGAACTAGTCGATGCCAAAACTGGCACGCGCCATTTAGTCCTGTTTGCTGATGCCGCTGATGCCGAAGAACCAGGCGACTATAAAAATCTATTAGCTGATTACGTCGCCGCTGGCATCACCGTTTCGGTGGTAGCCATGGGAAATGCAAAAGATGTCGATGCTCAATTTTTAGAAGATGTTGCCCAGCGTGGACGTGGACGCATTGCCTTTGCTGAAGTACCAGAAGATATTCCCCGTTTATTCGCTCAGGAAACCATGTTGGTAGCGCGCAGTTCTTGGATCAGTGACCCAGTTACGCTGCAGGCTCGCGCGCGGCTGCAAGTAGATCTGGGACAAAATGATATTTTCACGAAACCCTGGCCAACCGTGGCGGGATATAATTTATCTTATATTCGCGACCGTGCTCAAATTTGGGCGATGGCCCCTGGAGATCCCGCTGCACCGGCAATCGCTTCCTGGTTTATTGGCAGCGGACGCAGTATTGCGATGTGTATTAATGTCGACGATCCCGAATCACCCGCGCTAATGACATGGGACGGCTACGCGCCGTTATTGACCAGCATGGTCCGTTGGTGCAGCGGCGGCGATGTTGGCCCAGGACAATTAACCGCCGAACGATTTGGCCGCACCGTGACGTTACATTTAGATTTAGATCCCGCCATGCGCGAAAAATGGCCGCTAATTCCACCGTCAGCGTTTATTACTCGCGATCAAGATGTCGCTGAACCGACACCGATTCCCATGGTCGCTATTGATGATGGACGGTATGAAGCCCACGTCACGCTCACCGATGACCGCACCATTATCCCCGCCGTGACCATCAATAACGAAGCGATTCTTGGTCCTGCGGTGTGTTTACCTTATCATCCGGAAGCCGAACCGCGTTATGGCAAAACTCCCGGCACAGAAATTTTAGCTTCCATTGCCCGAACTGGAAATGGCAGTGTGCGCAGCGATTTAGTCGGCTTGTTCGATAATTCCATGAGTCCAGGACAATTAATCGATATTACCCCTCTATTATTGACCATGATCCTTATGC
>SYDV01000269.1 GCA_005801395.1 Planctomycetia bacterium
GCACAATATGTGCGAGATCGAGCCGCGACTCCGGGAAAACCATTTTTTTTGTATTTGGCGTTTAATGCACCGCATTTTCCCATCGAACCACCTGCGGCGTATGAAGAGAAGGTAAAAAAACGTTTGCCGCAATTGTCAGAAAAACTGGCGAAAAATGTGGCCTTTGTTGAGCATTTAGATGATCGTATTGGTGTGGTGTTAGCCGCATTGCGTGAATCAGGGTTAGAGAAAAATACCGTGGTGGTTTTCACCGCTGATAATGGCGGTTCATTGAGTCATGGTCAAAACAATGAACCATGGCGCGATGGTAAGCAGAGTCATTTCGATGGTGGTCTGCGTGTCCCTTTTGCGTTGCGTTGGCCAGAAAAAATTACTCCAGGTGTGCGTAGTGATTATGCGGGGCTTACGTTTGATATTTTCTCTACGTTTCTTGAGATCGCAGGTGCTCCCATTCCAGCGGGAACTGACGCGGTTAGTTTGGTGCCACTAATTGAAGGTAAACCCATGCCTGCTCATCGTGATCTTTATTTCGTGCGACGTGACGGTGGTGCGGCCTATCAGGGGAAAGATTATCACGCGCTTATTCGAGACGATTGGAAACTATTACAAAATACCCCATTTATGCCGTTTGAATTATATCATTTAGCCGATGACCCTGGAGAAACGAACAATCGTGCGATAAATGAAAAGGCGCGTTTTAATGATATGGCGGCAGCGCTGCGCGCGCATATTCAACGTGGTGGTGTTACCCCGTGGCAGGGACCATAAAGGCGAGAAAATCATATGATCAAAGTATGATACAAGAAAAAGGCCACCCGAATGGGTGGCCTTTTTTATTGCGCATTTATTAAAAAATCGCGCGCGTTTACTTGCTTTCAGGTTTCCACTCAAACCCGACAGCCATGATCACTTCAGCGGTGCTTTGGCCAGCGTTTCGCAAGGTTTCGCGATCATCATTTTCGAGCCAGAAATGACCTTCCAGGCGAGCGATGAGCCAGAATTCATTGAGGTAAAAAGGCGTCACATAACGTAAACCAAGATCAAAAGTCGTTACACCACATTCATCTTCCATACCGTAAAAGTTGGATTTATGCGTACCGTTGGCAAAGTTCAGCACTTGGTAGAAAGCAACGTCTAACGGTGCATTTTGAATAAACTGGCGAGCGGCAAGAGCCGAGCGTAAGTCGTGGCCATGAGTGCCACCAGAGCCAATGTTTTCGTTTTTGCGGGAATTATAGAAGGGATTGTAATCAATATTCGCGCCAACTTCGATGCCTTGAATTGGCAGCAAGTACCAAGCATCAAGGCCGATCCAATGTTGATCAGATTTGTAGGCTCGTTCATTCCAATTTGGATAGGTGGTAAAATTATAATGCGGAATAATTTGAAATATATCCTGCATTTCAAATAGGTAATCGACACCCAAGTTGATTTGGGTGGTTTCAAAAGCAGAGATTGCTTGTGGTTGCCAGCCAGTCATGCCGGCCGTGTCGCTGTCGCTATTGATGGCCATGTAGAGATCGGCGTGAAAGCCAATATCCCAAACACGAGCATCAAATCGACCAATGGCTGTCACATCATCACTGCGGATCACGCCTTGGTCGTAATGTTTGTTAGCGAGTTCAACGCCAACTTTGAAATCTGATGGTCCAGATTGCAAATCGGTGTCTACTGCAGCAGCGCTACCGATGGTCATTGTGGTGGTCATAGCGGCGAGGCAGACGGTCGCGAGGACGGGGCTCAGGGCCGGCTTATTCATGCGTCTTCTTCCTTGGGTGTGCGGGAAAGGAGGTTTTCCATCGCAGTGGCGACAGGTGTAGCATGCCAAATTACTTTTGCTACCTGAGATGCGATGGGCAACTCGATGCGGTGTTGTTCACCGAGCAGCGTAGCGGCACGACAAGTCCATGCCCCTTCGGCGACACTGGATTGGCGGTCCAACAAAGTTTGTGGATTTTCGCCTGCGGCAATTGCTTGCCCGAGTTTGCGATTGCGACCCAAAGGGCTGTAGCAACTGGTGAGTAAGTCGCCAATGCCAGCCATGCCGGCAAAGGTGGAATCTTGTGCGCCTAAAGCTCGGCCTAATCGGCGCATTTCAGCGAGTCCACGCGTAATTATTGCAGCTTTGGCATTATCACCCAGGCGCATGCCATCGCAAATTCCAGCAGCAATGGCGATGACATTTTTTAAGGCGCCGCCTAATTCAACGCCAATGATATCAGTGCTGGTATATAAGCGACAACGCGGTGAATGAAGGCGTTCAACCGCTAGCGCGGTTGCTTCGGCAGCGCCAGCCACCACTAAGCAAAATGGCTGTCCATGTGCGCACTCATCGGCCATGCTCGGTCCAGAAACCACAGCAAAGGGGCGTTTACCGAGTTCTTCGGATAGAAGTGTGCTGACACGGACTAATCGGCCTTGTTCGAGACCTTTACTGAGTGATATCACCGCAGCATTGGGCGCTATATGAGTGGACAACCGTTGTGCCATTGCCCGAGATGATTGTGTGGGTACTGCCCAAAAATAGGCATCACATTGACGTAAAATCTTCGGATCTGCTGTGATAGTTAATGCGGATGGTAATTCAGTCGTACTGAGCGCTTCGTGACGACGAGTGCGCGCGAGCGTAGTCGTTTTTACTTCATCACGGCCGAAGAGCACCGTCGGTTGCCCAAGTCGCGTTAATAAAAGTGCTATCGTGGTTCCCCACGCGCCGGTTCCGATAACTGCCGTCAGCGCCATGGAAGGGGCAGGATGGTAAAGGTACAGGCGTCGCAAGCCCCGATCTGAATGGGCGACGTATAAAAATTAGATGAGAGCCGAACAGAAATGGCGTGACCCATTGCGTGTCTTAGTTTACTCTTAGTCCCTATTGATCGTCGTCGGTTGGCTTATCGCGCTTGAGTTTCGGAGTGGGCGGAGTCGGCAATGAATTTTCGCTGGCCGGTGTTGGATTCGCGCCGCCATCGGTATCGGTTGCACGGGCTTGGCGAATAAGTTCTGACATAGAGGAGCGTTTCTCTTCGACGTCGTCATAGAGAAAGGTCAATAAAGGTAACGTACGCGTTTTGACTGATGGTGCGTAATAGCGTTGCACAAAACCAGTGGCTTGAGCGAGTGCCGATGCTGCCAGACGGCGCGCAACGGGCTTGCCCAAAACGGTGTAGTATGCTTTTACCTCGTGAAGGTCGTCAGATAATTCAACTCGCGTGATGGTGAGAAAACCCAATCGTGGATCGCGTAATTCGCGCTGGACGCACGTGGCGATCTCACGGTGCAAGAGCGATTCAAGGCGGGATTTGCGGCTAGGGCCAGATTTTTGCATAATTAATAAATCCGATAAGAGCGAAGGGAACGAGAGTCTGAGAAGTTCGCCAAGTCCACCCGTCAAACCATGCGATTGTCCCTGCGGACTAGTCACATGATCTCATTGGGCTTTGACGAATGGCGCGAATAGCGCCGACGAATCGTTTTTTACAGTTTCCGTGCGACCTTCTCTTGCAGGTAGAATTCCATCAAATCGCCGACTTTGATATCTTCGAATTTCTCGACGGTTAAGCCGCATTCGAATTTTTCACGTACTTCTTTGACATCATCCTTGAAGCGCTTGAGAGTTCCAACTTTGCCGGTGTGCAGAATATTGTTCTCACGCGTAATGCGCATCCAAGCATCGCGACGAACCACGCCATCGGTCACGTAGAGACCAGCAACCACACCAACTTTGGTGATATTGAAGGCCGCGCGAACTTCGGCATGTCCGATGACTTTCTCGACCGACAATGGGTCGAGCATGCCACCCATCGAAGCTTTGAGATAATCGAGTAATTCGTAGATGATCGTGTAACTAGAAATTTGCAGACTATATCTATCAGCGAGTAAACGCGCTTTGCTGTCAGCAATAACATTGAAGCCCACAATCATGGCCTTCGATGCTTCAGCTAAGGTTACGTCACTGGAATTAATGCCACCGACACCAGAGTGAATAATGGTGACACGCACTTCTTCGGTTGCGAGCGCAGTGATGGTTTTGTTGAGAACTTCCATCGATCCAGCAGCATCGGCCTTGATGACCAAGCGGATTTCTTTTTTCTTGGCATGGGCCAAGTCGCCAAAGATCGATGACGCTGTAGTGGTTTTTTGTCTCGCCGCGAGTTGACGTTCGCGCATTTTTTGAATGCGAACTTCGGCAACGTCCGCTGCCTGTTTGAGCGATTCCACGACTTGGAATTTATCACCCGCGCGCGGAATGTCATTGAGCCCGATGACTTCAACCGCATGGCTTGGGCCAGCTAGTTCAGTGCGTACTCCGGTCCATTCGCTCATGCTGCGGACGCGACCAAAGCCGATGCCGGCAATGACGATATCGCCAATCGCTAATGAACCACGTTGCACCAGGAGCGTAGCCGTGACGCCTTGCCCTTCATTGCAGTGTGCTTCGATGACGGTTCCACTCGCGTTGGCGAAATGGTTGGCTTTTAATTCCAAGACGTCGGTTTCTAAAGCCAAACGTTCAAGTAATTCTTCAATGCCTTGTCCGGTGACGGCGCTGGTGCCGACGACGGCAATATCGCCGCCCCATTCTTCAGCCTGTAAACCAGCTTCGGCTAATTCACGGAATATTTTCTCGCGCTGGGATTGGACCTGAGCTTCTGGCTTGTCGATTTTATTCATCGCAACGACGA
>SYDV01000019.1 GCA_005801395.1 Planctomycetia bacterium
AAAAGAGTTGTTGAAGTGGCGTAAAACGCTGGGAGAGTATTGGTTACCGTAGAGAGTCCGGAGGTCCGGACCTCCGGACTTCCGGAAGTCCGGAAGTCCGGAAGTCTCGCGTGGTCTAAATATTATTGACTACGGACGTGACTGTTTTGGCTGCAGAAAGGATGGTGCCATCGTTGATTAAGTTATTTATTTAAGTCAGTAATGGCCCCGCCTTTCTGCAGCTAAATTAATTGCGCTCGTATTTGAACAATTTGGAACAGGTAGGACTTCCGGACTTCCGGACCTCCGGACTTCCGGACTTCCAGACTTCCGGACCCGCGAAGCGGAATTCCGAATATTTCAATTTCGACATCAGACCTAGCATCTCGCCATGCTCCTCCACAACCTCGTCCCTCCCCGTAAACCATCTTCTCAATCCTATTACTGTTTAGTCCTGCATGGTTTGGGTGACAGCATGGAAGGCTGGAAACCGGTAGCTGATGAGTTGCAGTTGGACGCGCTCGGCTGGTGTTTTGTCCAGGCTCCCATGCCCTATTATGGTGGTTGGAGTTGGTTTGACATTTATCCCAATCGTTCTGTCAACGATGAGCACATTCGCGAGCATCGTGGGGAATTAATTGCCTTTATCGATCACCTTGTGAAAAAACTGTCATTGCCCAGTGAGCGCTTATTTGTGATGGGTTTTTCTCAAGGCTGCCTGATGACCATGGATATGGGTTTACGCGCCAATCGTCGCTTCGCGGGTTTAATCGGCATCAGCGGTTTTCTGAGTATGCTGGATGAATATCCCAGCGCATTCGGATCGGCATTGCGTGAGCAACATATCTTATGGACGCATGGTCTCTACGACGGCGTGCTGCCCTTAGCGGTATCGCGACGCATCAGCGAACGCTTATTAGCCATGGGGGTACCCATTGATTGGCGCGAATATGCCAAAGAACACAGCTTAGACCCCGTCCGCGAACTGGGCGACCTGCGCGCTTTCCTCAAACGCCGCATGGATGCCGGAATCGGCTCTTGACCGTTCGGGCTCCGCTGCCCATCGTCCGCACCGCTTCACAAACGTCCAATTCACCAGCCAACCTACCTACTACAGGAGTTCACTCATGGGCAGCCAATACAATAAAGTCGAAAAACGCGTACGTCGTCTGCGTCGCATCGACCGCCTGAAAAAACGCGTCCAGGAAGCCAAGAAAGCCGGCAAGAAAAAAGTCAAAGCCTAAGCTCTGCTTCCGTTTTGATATTTCAGCCGAACTGAAATAAATCCTGCGACAAAACACCCCAGTCAAATGACTGGGGTGTACGTTTTTCCTGCGGCAAAATAAATACGCTTAATTTACCGTGGCTTTATCCACGCTAGCCGCTTTATCCACGCTAGCCGCTTTATCCACGCTAGCCGCTTGAAGTTTCGCCTGAATAGCGACGTACATTTTTCGTAATTCATCAATCGGTAAGACGTGCAATCCAGGGAATTCACCGTGGAGCGAACGTTTGATTAGTCGCACTAATTGCTCTGCCGTTAATAAATCAATTTCGATACTGACGACGGTCGGACTCGTGGGACTCGGCACACGCGATGGAGCTTTGCTGATCGGTTGGTTATCTTTGACCACTTGGACCGGCACACGTTTAAACAACAGATACGCGATACTTTTTTCCCCACGACCTTTTTCTTTGAGCGCATTATAACGAACAAAATGACGCGGACTCAGTCGAACTAACAGTGCACGCATCGGCTCGACAAAACGCTGTTGCCAATTGGTGACATAGTAGGCCCAACCTTCGTATTCGACAAAGATCGCACGGTCATGAATTGGATTGTAAATCATGACAGAAGTCTATCTCTGCTCATGACAAATGAAAGCCATCAGTGGCCAAACCGTAGATACCAAACCACCTAATTGCCGTGATAATTATAACCGATTTTTAGCGCAACTTCTACAAGTCGTTAACAACTCGCATAAAACTCGTGCCCTGATTTTAGCCACCAAATGGCGTGCTCGTCGAATATGGGCTAACAAATGGATTTTCGGCCGTGCGCTGTGTGCAGCCATTCAACACCAATACCGCAAGCGCCACCAACCCGAGCATCAGAAAACGAATCAATTGAGCCGAGAGCGCACGCGCCATACGATTCTCCAGACGAACCACGCTAGGTCGTGCCAACGCGGCCGCCAATACACGCCCTTTGCCGACCTCGCAGGTGTGTGAATGGATGACGTCGCTGTTGCTGCCTATTTCACCGTTCAGCTTGCTGAGTCGCTGACAGCCTCCACCTTACCACCATGCTACGAGGACTGAGAACGGCAGAGGCGACCATTTTGCAACGATTATGTGCTGGCGACACCCGCCTGTACCTACGTTTAGGTGCCTTGTTGCAGGCAAATATCGCGATTACCGAAGCCGCCTTGGAGGCACTGGTTAGCAGCGCGACCGGAAAACTTTTGCTCAATGACCGACGTTTGAAGGATGTGCTCCCGGAAGGTTTTGCCGCACTCGTCGCCGAACACGGTTGTAACGACCAAGGCTTTGTGTTGTGCAATGGTGATTCCGGCGCAGAAGCAGGTTGGCGCGTGATCGCGTTAGACGATGAAGTCGGAAATCCGTTATTAGCCGAAACACCCGTGGCCGAGGTCATCCCAGATACGAGCGCCTTAAGCGTCATGATGTCGAACCTCACACCCGCCTTGCGCGTCCCGGTCGAAGGTTTGTTGCAAGCACGAGCCGACGATCAACGCGCTGCGGCGTTGGAACAATTGCGCTACGCCGCGCCACCGCTCACAGTGGTGAGCGAATTAATGCCGATGTTGCTGGCCGACGCGGCTGAAATCGTGCGCGAACGCGCCATTGGTTTACTCACCGCCTGTGGCGCCAGCATCACCGTCGTTGATTTAATTCGCGCGCTCCATCGTCGCGATGACGTCGCCCTGGGGCGCTTAGCTGAATCCATCACCAATTTATCATCAGATCAATTAGATTTAGTCGTTTCGGCTTTGGTTGCCACCGCAACCCGTGGACAAAGCACGCAAAGCGTGGTTAATCTCTGTCATCATTTAGCTAAGCATTTAAGTTCTTATCCCGGCCTTGATCGCTTGCTCGAATTATTATTGCCCACACGTCTCAGTTTGCTGCCGTTTATTCGCACCTTACAAGAACACGACGCACCCCGTATTGAATTTATTTTACGCCGATTTTTAGGGCAAGGCGCGGAAATGGACGCCGCCATCATTATGCTTTTGGCCCTACAAGGCACGATTGGCGATGATATCCTGCTGCGACGCGGCGTCGATTTATTAATCGACGCCCATGAAGAGCCCAAGGAACGCATGGCGTTGGCGGGCGCATTGCGCCGACTCGCTGGTGATGGCAAGCGATTGGTGGCGCTTATTATTGCCAAATTACATGTCATCGACGATTCGCATGACACCAGCGTCTACTGGCTATTGGCTGAATTATGCCGTGATAAAGCCATTGATAGCGCTGCTGCTGAAACGATAGCCACCGCACTACGGCGCCTACTACGTGATGCGCCTGGTCCGCATTTGGTTGCGATTATGGAGCAACAATTACCGGCATTAATTCCCGCTAGCCTAGAAGCCCGTGGCGCCCTGGTTGAACCGTTAGTGGAAGTAGTTGCGCGCTATCGCGATGACCGCTCCATGGATTTAGTGGCAAACTGTTTAGCTGGCATCGGCATCGCTGCCACGACATCGATGTGGTTATTATTGGAAGAACACCCACACGACACCGTGCGTTTGTTAGCGGCTGATTTATTGCCACAATTAATTGTCCTTGGTGACATCAAACAGGTGCCTGTCGCTATCAATCGTTTGTTGCGTGGTCTGGAACGTGCTCAACAAGCCCGTGAACGCGGCAGTATCGTCACTGCCGCTGCGCGAATCGCCTTTGACCTGCATTTAGATGAAAACGTCATCCTACGCATTGAAAAATCTTGTACTGGTTTAGGCGAATGGGTGATTGATGCCCATGGTTATTTGGCCGCAGCTAAATATTGCCCACCCGACTATCGCCAACGATTAATTGATGGCCTGCTGGATAACTTAACCGAAGAATTACCCGATCGCCCAACGGAAACGGTGCACGATGAAGCCACCGATGAAACCACATTTATCCTTGATGCCAGTTTAGGTGCGCACACCCACAACATTCCCAGAGTATTAACCGCACTATATCGCATTGGCTGCAGTCCAACTTTGCCTGAAAATGTCCTGCAAGCGATGATTAATCGCATGTGCGAACAATGGCACTCCGTATCGAACTGGCTCATCATTTGGGGACCGGCCAATATTCAAGAATTAGGCCGTGTGTTAGGACTCTTGGCTGGTCGTCTCGATTTCCCAGGTCCGCTAAGAATTCGTATCTGTGAAGCACTGTTACCTAAGCTCAATCAATTAACCATCGCCCGCACTTTAGCGCGCGTTTTTGTCGCGGCCGAAGGTTCATACCTCAGCCAATTAGCGGGCAAGGCCAGCGAACGCCTGATTCAATTAGCGAGTGACCGCTATTATGCCGAAGATGAATGGCCAGATATGGTCGATGTGCTGATTGATTATTTGGTTATTCCACATTTAGGTTCTGATGGTGACGCCGTCCGTCGCCGTTTAATCAACGTCATACAAGCTTATCGCACCCACATCACCAGTCGCTCACGCGCTAAATTCAGGGCGGTGTTACCCGATTTATCAGCGGATTTACAGGCTCGACTGGATTGGGTTTAGATAACTCCGGAGTTACCGAATCAGACGCAGGCGATAAAACTGAGGGTGACATTGCTGGCGACGGCCACCATACCACCAACGCCGTGCCAATGATTAAGGCTAGACCAAAGGCAAGAGCGATGCGCCGTCCCAGCGCAGCACCACCCAAGACAAACGCCGCTCCACCCTTGAAGACGAGATTGGCCAATCCGGCAATTAATATAATGCGCCAACCTAAGTCGGCGATTAATTGCCCGTCTGTCATCATGCGAGCGCTCGATAAGGTTACCGCATCCATATCGGTCAGCCCAGAAATAATCGCAACAACGTACAGGCCACTTGCACCAAATTGATTATTTGCGGCGGCAATACCCAACGTGACCAACGCATAAATGGCAGCGAAAATTAACGCTGGGCGTAATTCCGCGGGATTGCTCGCTGGTGGTAATTCTGCCCGTTCACTGGCACCCCGCAGTGTTTGAAAAATAACCATGAACAATAATACTCCCACCATAACCGCTAATGGCCAAGCAATGGCAACGATGTGCTGCGGCGCAACTAATGCCGCCAAGATGATCACGCGCACAAATGCGACGGTCGATGCCAGGATAATCACTACGCTGGCCATATTGGCATGTTCTGGTGCATGACGTGCGCGCCGCGCATACGCCACCGTAGTTGCCGTGGACGAAACTAAACCACCTAAAATACCGCCCAGAAACGTGCCTGCCCGTTCCCCTGCCCAGCGATATAAAACATATGCTGCTAATTCAACGCCAACTATTAATACCACCATCCACCAAATTTTACGTGGGTTGAGTACGTCATAGGGACCGTAAGTTTCATTCGGCAATAACGGTAAAATAACTAAACTAATTAACACAAATTGCATAACCGCTTTGAAATCACTGGGGCCAATACGTTTAACAAAATCATGCATTGGCTTTTTTAAATGCAGTAACACCGCCAATGTTCCCGCCACCACTACGGCCACCGTCGGCGAGCCATGCACCACCCACACGCCCAACAAATACATCACCATCGCGGCAATTTCGGTCGTCAGTCCACTGCCTTCTTCATCGCGACGACGTAAATTTCCCATAACCAACATCGCGCATATGGCGACTAATCCGGCTGCGACCAACCACAGTCCGTAGTGCGGCGCCAACATCGCGCACAAAGTTCCTAAAACGGCAAACAGCGGAAAAGTACGAATGCCCGCTAGCGCCGTACCGGCAAATTCTCTCTGCAAACCAACCAGCAAGCCTAAGGCCGCCGATAAACCGAGGGTCGTTAATTGGTCAGTCAGGGGTGCCATGTATATAAACTAACTTCCACTACCGCCGCACGCAGCACAAATTCCGGCGCTGATTGTTCGATGTACGGCCTCAGAGCCTTATCCAGCTTTGAAACCACCTTGGTACGAAGTTTTGATTATTTCGCGGCGTGTTGTGTCAGCAAGTTTTCAACAAACACGTGCACTTCGCCCAAAGTGCGCAGTTTGCGCGCTTCCGCTTCTGGGCATTTGACCTTGAAGCTTTTTTCCATGGCGGCGATCAAATCGACACTATCCAGGCTATCTAACTCCAGATCTTTCATCAGATCCGCTTCCGGCACCATGCGCTCCATCTCCAGTTCAAACTCAGCGGAGATGGCAGCATTAACACGTTCGACGATTTCAGCAGATGGCATTACTTATCCTCAATACGAATCGGGTGCCAGGTATTACAGGTGAGTGTTCCAAATCAGGAAGCACAAGAGGGAACTTTCTATAGAAGGCACGCCGCACAACAAGCGCGGAAAGAAGTGTCCTACTTGAAAGTCACTGAGATCAGTTCGTGCCACCTGATTTATGACGCAATTGACGAAAATATGGCCGCATGGACTGCCTGCATGCGCCCGCTAACGTCCCGCCGTGCCAACGTTGCCCCCTCCCAACAAACTTCCCTGGCCAACTGGTATGTTAGCAGTAGTTCCGATATTCAACCACGCCGCAACCGTGGGAATCGTGGTTAAAGAATTGATGGAGGCTGGAGCAAGCGTGGTGGTCGTGGACGATGGCTCTACCGATGGCAGTGGCGATGTTGCTCGTGCAACTGGTGCAGCTGTTTTGGTACAACCAATGAATCAGGGCAAAGGCGTCGCCTTGCGCGCGGCATTTTGGTACGCTGCCGAACACGGTTATCGCCAAGCGCTGACCTGTGACGCTGATGGTCAACATCCGGTGAGCGAAGCATTGAAAGTCGCGCACGCGGCTAGCGATCGTACCACCATTTATGTGGGCTGTCGCGAAATGGATCACGCGCCGTTGAGCAGTCGCTTTGGCCGCTGGTGGTCAAATCTGTGGTCGTGGGTCGCCTGTAATGCCTGGGTCGGCGACAGCCAAAGTGGACTGCGCGTTTATCCACTACCACACGTCAACGAATTACCCAGTACCGCCAATCGTTATTCCTACGAAGTCGAAGTGTTGGTACGCGGCGTATGGGCCGGTTTATTAGTTGAATCCGTTCCAGTGGCTGTCCTTTATCCGCCTGATCGCATCTCTCATTTTCACAAACTTCGAGACAACTGGCGCACCGCCTGCACCTTTACTCGTTTGGTGACGCGCCGCCTATGGCCGAAACGTCACGCCGTGGTGGTCGAGCGAGAGCAATTAACCCTTAAACAACGCTTGCATGCGATTCTAACCAGTGGTTTAGATCCCGGCCCCGCCGCCGCCGCCTGTGCCTTGGGTTCTGCCATTGGTGTGGCCCCCATTCCAGGATTACAATTTGCAGCAGCCGTTTTTTTTGCTTGGCGACTCCGATTTAATATGCCGTTGGTGTTGCTCACCGCTAATCTTAGTTTTGGTCCATTATTATTTGTGTGGGGCGCCATCGCCTCGGCGATTGGCGTTTGGATGCGTACCGGCCAGCCCATTTGGGACAGTTACCACGGTATTTTCGCTGAATTTCAAGCCAAAGGCACCAGTTTTTCCGGCATTAATGAGCTGATGCTCCGCTTCCTTGGCGACTGGTGTTTAGGTAGTTTAGTGGTCATTCCTGTGGTCGCAGGATTTATGGCCGCATTAGGATATGTGGTATTCTGGATGGTGAAAAAGAAATAATTACCGCGTGACTAACCACGAGAAAAAATGGACTGGTCGTTCCCATGGCGGCGCCTTTGGTCATTGGCTTGTGCATTTCGTTGCTCGCTATGGTGGCGTTACCGTTTGTTATTTATTTATCATTCCACCGACCATCGTGTTGTTCCTGCGTCTCCACGAACGCCGTCGACTGTGTATGCGCTATTGGCATCGGTTGCGCCCCGACCTTGGTCGTTGGGGACAGACATTTATGGCTTGGCGACATTTTTATTCCTTCGCACGGCAATTAGCTGATCGATTTTTAATAAGCGCTGCGCCAGGAGCCCTCCGACATACCAGTCTCGGCTTTAAGACGCTTCAAACGGGAACACGTCACCCACAAGGATGCGTTATTTTATCTGCGCATGTTGGAAACTGGGAACTCAGCGGCCGATTTATTGATTCATATCGTTTAGGTCCCATGCACTTGGTCATGTTACAGGCGGAAAATCCACAGGTTGCTGAACAGGTCCGTACGGCATTAGATGCCAAGGGTCTCAGTCTGATTGATCTCAAAGATTCCTTTGCTGCCAGTTTGAGTATTGCTGCCGCTCTACGCGCTGGCGAAACCTGCTGCATGTTAGGCGACCGCACGGTTGGCCAGGCGAGTGGCACGGTTCTCGTCCCATTTTTGGGTGGCATGGCACGCTTTCCCACCGGACCATTTATTGCCGCAGCCACGACTGGCGCCGTCATCGTGCCGACTTTTTGCGTCAAGGTCGGCTGGAATCACTACATAACGCTCGCCTATGGACCGTGGTCAATCACCCTCGGTTCTCGCCGTGAACGCCAAGCACATTTGCTCAACCTTGTTGCCCGATGGGCTCGTTGCGTAGAAAAAATCGTGCGCCGCTTTCCCTTGCAGTGGCACAATTTCTATGATTTCTGGGAAGGCGACGACACAGTTGCGCCACGTAGCAGCAGCCAGAGGCTAAAGCGCTGATGGAGTGCCTATGTTGGTGACTAATGGAAAACGACGTCGCGTGGTCATCACTGGCATGGACGCGCTATCGTGTTTGGGCGATAATCTGCCTGAGATTAGCGAATCGCTACGTCTTGGCCGTTCAGGCATCGTTATTAGCAAAGAGCGTGAAGAGCTCGGCTTTCGCTCTGCTTTAACTGGCGCGATCAAACCCATTGATCCGACGGCCCATTTTGCGCGCAAAGAACGTAAATCGATGGGGGAAACTGCCCTGTACGCCGCTATCGCCGCGCGCAAAGCCGTTGCCATGTCGAACTGCGCAGAATTATTACGCAGCGATCGCGCCGGGGTTTTATTTGGTAATGATTCCTGCGCCGAACCCATCGAGGAAATTCTCGCCACCGTGCGTCAAACCAAAAGCACCGGCTCGCTCGGCAGTGACAAAGTTATTAAGGCACTAAACAGCACTGCTACCATTAACCTGGGACCGATGTTCGGTACGCGCGGAATCAGCATGTCCTTAAGTGGTGCCTGTTCCTCTGGCGCGCATGCCATCGGTTGGGCGTGGATGTTAATTTCCAGCGATATGCACGACATGTGCATTACCGGCGGTTCACAAGAATTGTGCTGGCAAAGTATGGCCGCGTTTGATGGCCTGCGCGTCTTTTCCATGCGCACCGATAACCCGGCTGGTTCCGTACGACCATTCGACCGCGACCGTGATGGTCTAGTTCCAGGCGGTGGATCTGCCTGTCTTATTTTAGAAGAATATGAACATGCCAAACGACGCGGCGCGAAAATTCTCGCCGAAGTGGTCAGTTACGCCTTCAATAGCGACGGCGATCACATGACCTCCGGCGACGGCAAAGGTGCCGCACGATGCATGGTAAATGCACTCGATCTCGCCGGGCTAAAGCCACAGCAAATCGATTATATTAATGCGCATGCCACCGCTACCGAAGCGGGTGACGCCGCAGAAGCTTTTGCCATTAATCGCGTCTTTGGCGAAAATGGTCCACTGGTATCGTCTACCAAATCGCTCACCGGTCACGAATGCTGGATGGCTGGCGCCAGTGAAGCGCTGTACAGTATTTTAATGATGCATGGCAACTTCATAGCGCCGAATCGCAATTTTGAGAATTACGATCCACGCATTCCGAAAATCAATATCGCTCCCAAAACCGTGGAAGACGTGAAACTCAAATACATCCTTTCTAATAGTTTTGGGTTTGGCGGTACCAATGCCTGTCTCATCTTGGGGCAAGTGGATTGACCCTTAGCGATTGCCTTTGAACCCACACCTTCCACTCGCGCACGTCGCATTTTATTGACGGGTTTTACATGTCGAGCGCACTGATTATTGGTTCTGGTGTAAGCGGGCTTACGAGCGCCGTACTCCTGGCTGAACATGGATGGCAAGTCACGGTTCTAGAAGCTCACGCCATTCCTGGCGGACTCATGCAACGTTTTCGTCGTGGGCCTTATTGGTTCGATACTGGTTTTCATTTTATTACGGGCGGCGGACCAAACGGACCATTCCGACCTTTAGCAGAACGTTTAGGTATTCTAAAAGATATTCAATTTCTCAATCATGATATAAAGAGTCAATTTCGTATTCATGTACCAAATGAGGCACCCGTCGATTTACCCACGGGTATCGACGAGAGCGAAGCCGCCTGCTGTACACGCTGGCCGCAACAGCGTGTTGCGCTGGCACTTTTCTTTGCCGAATTACGTGGCTGTTTAGCGCAAAAAACCTGGCTTGCGATGCTTGTCCCAACTACCACGCCACCACCAACGATTGATCCCAACACACCCGTCACCGAAGTACTTGATCGCTGCGGAGTCCACGGGTTAGCAAAAGAAGTACTCGGCTGTCTTGCTGGCATTTTAGCCATGAAACCTGAATTCACACCAATGGGATTGTTCTCAGCTTTTGCCGGCACCTCTCTTGCTGGTTCGTATCGCGCTGAAAGTGGTGGCGAAGCTATTATTAATCCGTTGGTCGCTCGCTTAAAAGAACATGGCGGAAAATTATTAACAAATCGAGCTGCTGCCCGCATCCATTTCGACGAACGTCAAATCACCGCCATCGAAGACGTCAAAGGCAATCAACACGTTGCCGATTTATATTTAGCCACCTGTCATCCCGCCGAAGTCATGCGGCTCACTGGACCAGGGGGTATGCGTCCATCATTAGAAGAACGCATTCGCGATTTACCAGACAGCGACAGTGTCGTTTTGGTATACGCCGCACTGAGCGCCGCGCCAACGGAACTCGGACGTCGTCATCATTTTGCCCAGATGAAAGGCAGTAATGATTTATATTATTTATCGCCGAGTACTTTTTACGATGAAGAAAAATTACCATATCTCGAAGCGATGGTTTGGATTTCGGGAAACTCAGTCGCGCAATGGCGTGACACCGTAAAAGGAAAGCGCCCAGCGGATTACGAAGCCTGGAAACGCGCTCGTGAACAAGAAATACTGGGCGAAATCACCAAGATTCATCCCAGTATCGCCCGAACCATCACCCGTATTTGGTCATCCACGCCGCTATCCGTTTACGATTATGTCCGCTCACGCAACGGTGGCGCGATGGGCCTGTCGCATAATGTCGGCCACATCGGCACCGACCCCCTTCCTCGCCGCAATCGTCTAAAAAACTTATTCTTCGCCGGTCAAAATATCGGCCACCCTGGCGTACTCGGGGCCATGATTGAAGGGTTTGTTATCGCAGGAGCCATCGTTGGGAAAGATCTTGCTCCTAGTTAATGGGGCTCTTTGTTAATGGGGCTCCGCCCCACACCCCGCGCTCCTTTGTCGCGACTTTTTTCCTACGCTGCGCTAGGGAAAAATAATCGGGCGGTCGCTATGCTCCCATTTTGCCCGATTAACGGCGCTCGGCGGACGGAAG
>SYDV01000270.1 GCA_005801395.1 Planctomycetia bacterium
AAAAGCCTCGATATAAGGTCAAAGATGAATAGGCCATTAAACCGGAGCAGAGGGAACAGGAGGTGGAGCGGCAACAAAGGCGGTAGTAAAGCGGACAGGGCGAGATTCCGATCGACCATAGTAATCAATGGTGGTAAACGTCAGCATCATACTCCCGCCATCGTTATTAATGGCAGTCACTTGATGAGAAAAAGTTTTGTCGTCATTTAAGGTAATCTCAGTGGAGCCTACTAAAACTTTAGCAACGCGACTATGGACTTGCCCACGTAGAGTTAGTTTTGTTTCGGTAATCGTGTCAGGCATAATGTGCTCCTCAACGAAATTGGTGTGAGTTGACTAGGTGTGCGACTGAAATTGGATCAATGGCTGATCAACGGCTATTGAAGGTATCTGAACTTGGGCGTCAGCATCATGGTGATGGATGCCCAGGCTACTAAGGAACTGAAAAAAATTACTGTCCGGTACACACACGGCAGCGATAAATTCTTAAAACATCGACAGAAATGATTGTATAGACATGATTTGCGATGTTAGTGTTGCAATTTGCGAACGCTTGAGGTGTGTGCTCATGTTCAATCACTAAGGAAGGTAAATGGCGTTTCTGGTCTGTTGCCGCAATGATGACGAACACAATTACCGACGTTATGACCTCGTTGGGTTCAGAGCAAAGTTTAGCTGTGCGTACCGGTTCAGGTGCTCGGTTTTGGTGGTTTTTGTGCCTAATAGTGATGTTACTGCTCGTGGTTATGTTAGCTGCTTTCACGTTGGGTTCACCGTGGTCATGGTTGGTTGGTCTGACCTATATTATTTATGAAAGTTGGCTAACGGGTCATTTGTTCTTGAATAGTAGACGAGCGATCATTGATAGCGGGCCTGTGACGCTGGCACCGATGATTACGAGTTCGATTTCATTGGATAACCAAAACGTTACGGAATTAGGCATTACTATTTTGATCGCTGCGCGGAATGAACGGAGTGGTTTGCCAGCTACACTCGCAGCCTTGCACCAACAATTATCCGCCAATGATAATATTATCATAATTGATGATGGCTCAACTGATGACACGTTAAGTTGGTTGACCAAGGAATATTCAATTAATTGGCAAGGTGATCATGGTCACAGTAAGAATGTTCCACATTTGCAGGTCTTGCGCCAAGAAAATCGTGGTAAAGCCCGGTCGCTAAATCGAGCCTTGGCTCAAACCAATTCGGACGTGGTGTTGACGTTGGATGCCGACACCATTGCTGGTCCAGGTGCTATTTCTGCCGTGCGACAGACTTTTTGTGGTACTGAAGTTGTGGCGGCGTGCGGTGTGCTAACAACCATTTGTCAGTATGGTTGGTCTTCATGGTTTTTCGGAATATTCCAACATTTAGAATATGGTCGAAGTTATTTATGGCGTATGGGCTGGACGCGTGCACAAACCTTAGTGTTGGTTTCTGGCGCCTTCGCGGCTTTTCGTCGGTCTGCCGTTGTCGCTGTCGGTGGATTTGATCCGACCAGTAAAGTCGAAGATTATGAATTATTGTTTCGTCTGAATCGTGCGGCTGCAAATCAAGGCAATCAATGTCGTGTGGTCGTTATGCCGGAAGCTCGAGCCATTACGGATGTTCCTGGGACCATTAGACAATTCTTACGTCAGCGTTCGCGCTGGTTTGCTGGCTTTATTGAAACCATGGTTCGTCATCGTGATTTAGTGGGCGACGCACGCTGCGGACGCCTCGGAACTGTGCATTTACTGTTAAAAACCATTGATCTGGTGTTGCCGCTTTATGGCTTATTCGCCTTATTGGTTTTAATATTCTTTATCCTTAGTGGTGGAGATATTCATCCGGTAATCGTGTGGGTGTTATGCGCTAAGTTGGCTTACGATCTTGGTATTCATTTATGGAGTATGTCGTTGCATCGCTGGTGGCAGGGGGGCCAAGGTGTGACGTTCTTGACGGTAATGGCGACTATTAGTGAGCCGATATTATTTCAGCCATTACGTCAGTTGGGCGCAGCGCTTGGTTGGATTGCTTTTTTGCGTGGTCATATCGACTGGTCACCGCAACGACCTGTGGAGAAATCAAAATGAGATTACTACCGAGTACAAATAACCACTCAATTACTTTGGTGTCATCACTGTTGATTTTATCAGTTGTCACTTTGCATGCTGCTACGATGGAGGAAGGCCTTGCTTTTAAAAAGGCTGAAAATTTCTCCGCCGCCGCCCAAATATTTCGCGAAGTAATGAAAGCGAACCCAAATAATAGCGATGCAATCGAACAATTGGCAACGGTTACGGGATGGATGGGCGATCACGTTGGCGCATTAGCACTGTGGGAGCAAGCGATTGCCAAATTTCCTCAGCGGGGATTGCCAAAAGTTGGACGTGCGCGGGTCTTATATTGGCTGTCACGATTAGACGATGCGCAAGTGGCGATCGATCAAGCCTTAGTGGTGGTGAAGAATGATCCGGAAACCTTCGAATTAGCCGGTGATATTGCACGTGCGCGCCACGATCATCAAACGGCGTATTTGCATTACCAAGAAGCATTGCGGCTTAATCCACAGGCGACGGCTGGCGCTAAGACGGCGGGGCTTATTTTACCATTGTTGTGGCGCATTGATGTGGGGGCAATGTTTGATGATTATCATCCAGCAAGCAGCACCGTGGTACAGCGCGGCCATGAGCAAACGGGATATGCCCAAATAGGACGTCGCATTACGAAGGATGTAACTCTGGCCGGTGGGGCGGAATATTCACATCAATTTGGCTTAGTCGATTGGCGATTTAATGGCGAAGCTTATTGGACGGCGCGCGATAATTTAATGATTAACGTGCGTGGTGCAATAACTCCGGAAGCCGAAGTATTATCGAATTGGGATGCGCTCATCGGCGCTGATTGGCAAGCCTATGATATGGCGGCTGGTTTGATCGCGGTTAAAACCTCTGATTATGACGCGGAAAGAATCGTGACCTTCGCCCCAGGAGTTCGCGTTGGCTCCACGATCACCGCAGAAGCGCGAATATTTTATACCATCAGTGACGTCAACGCGGATACCCGCGCTGGAATGATTAAGTTTTCCACGCGCGTCGCCGAACGTTGGCAGCCGTATGTATTAGGCAGTTACGGCGAAGAAAATCAGCCGCCCGTTGGCGTAGCAAAAACCGCCAGCGTAGCGGCAGGTACCTTGGTAACGCTCACTCGGGCTTGGAGCCTACGCCTGGATTCGCTCTATGAATGGCGAGAAGCGATTCATCAACGCTACTCGTTGGGTGGCGGAATAACTTATCGATTTTAGTCGCATTCTCGATCAAACTACTCTGGTATGGCAATGGCGTGAGGGATTGTTGGGATGAATTCTCGCCATCATGGTTGTGCCGTTCAAGTTGATTGCGGCAGTCCTAAGCGCGAGCGCAGTAATTCACGTTCGTAGACTAGCTCTTTAGGCATGCGATTTGACAGTTGTTCGAATAACGAACTTTGCAGGTCTATTTCCTGTCTCCATTCTTCGCTGTTGATGTGCTGGGCCTGAGCAAATTGGTTTTCATGGTAATTATTCATGCCACTTAGATCAATGCCGCCGGGTTCGGGCATCCAGCCAAGTGGAGTTTCTTCGCCGATGCTGCGACCGTGGCAGCGGTCGATGATCCATTTGAGGATACGCATATTGTCGCAGAATCCCGGCCACTGAAAACGACCGGAGTCGTCTTTGCGAAACCAATTGACGTGGAAAATACGCGGTGGGTGGGTTAATTTTTTCCCCACCTGCAACCAATGGGAAAAATAATCGCCCATGTTGTAGCCGCAAAATGGTAACATGGCCATAGGATCACGGCGTACTTGACCGATTGCGCCAGCGGCAGCGGCGGTCATTTCACTGCCCATAGTGGCGCCTAAATATACGCCGTGGGCCCAATTAAAGGCCTGCATAATGACGGGGTACGTTGAAGCACGTCGTCCACCAAAAATAATAGCGGAAATCGGTACGCCTTGCGGATCATTCGCTTGTGGGGACAAACTTGGATTATTGATCATCGGCGCGCAAAATCGGCTATTAGGATGTGCTGCCTTCGTTTCAGATTTTGGTGTCCACGGTTGACCTTTCCAATCCAAGCAAGCGAGCGGCGCGGTGCCATCCATGCCTTCCCACCACACATCGCCGTCATGCGTAAGAGCGACATTGGTGAAAATGGTATTTTTCGCCACGGTATCCATGGCCATGGGGTTGGTTAGACGGTTAGTCCCAGGCGCAACGCCGAAATAACCGTTTTCCGGATTAATGGCGTATAATTTGCCATCGGCACCTGGGCGCATCCAGGCGATGTCGTCTCCGACGGTCCATATTTTCCAGCCGTTAAATGATAATGGTGGGATGAGCATGGCGAAATTTGTTTTGCCACAGGCGCTGGGAAAAGCGGCTGCCACATAGGTTTTTTCGCCAGTTGGGGATTCTACTCCCATAATTAGCATATGCTCAGCCAACCAGCCTTCTTGTTTTCCTAGCCATGAACCTAAACGCAGCGCAAGACATTTTTTACCTAATAAAACATTTCCGCCATAATTTGAATTAGTGGAAATAATGGTGTTATCTTGTGGGAAATGCGCGATCCAACGATCAGCGGGATTTATCGCTAACATGCAATGGAGTCCGCGGCTAAAAACACCTTGTTCGCCTAATTCTTTCCAGGCGATGGTTCCCATGCGCGTCATGGTGCGCATGCTTAACACCACATAAAGACTGTCGGTTATTTCCACGCCGATTTTGGTGAGAGGTGAGCCAGGTGGCCCCATAATATAGGGAATGACGTACATGGTGCGCCCACGCATCGCACCGGTGGTGAGTGTGCGTAATCGTTCATACATGACGTGTGGTTCCATCCAATTATTGGTGGGACCCGCTTCGTCTTTCGTTGTGGTGCAAATGTAGGTGCGATCTTCAACGCGAGCGACATCACTTGGATGCGAACGGTGGTAATAACAGCCTGGGTGGCGTTTTTGATTGAGCGGTGTGAGAATACCTGCATTTACAGCTTGGCGTAGAAATTCGTTGTTTTCAGCCTCGCTTCCATCACACCAGTGAACTTGCTGTGGTTGGCAATGCCGTGCGCTTTCAGACACAAAATGCAAAACTCCGGCGTGGTGCGTTGGCGCGGCTGAAAATTCAATGCGATTTGTGCTGTCATCTGGGGACAATGAGGATGGAGCGCTAAACATGATGAATCCCTTAAACTGGGTGTTGCCTCAAGGCTATATCAATACAGAGACTAAGCGATGTTCACTTGGGTAAACCAAAACAACCGTGTGCTCTGATTTTATTTAATTACAGGTCAATCCGGAGATAATTATTAGTGAGACGTGGTGGTCGTCTTCATTCTGCGACTTAGTATAAGGTCAGCAGTAAATAATGCGGCCGGCAATAGAATTTCATTTTCGGTACGGGTGTGCTGAACCAAATCGTCACGCATGGCAGTGAGACCAGCTTTGACGATAGGAATATCTGGATCGTTGATGAATGAGGCGCGTTGGGCAAGGTGGTGTAGGCGTTCAACATCATCGACCGTTTCTAAGTGGCCAGCGGCCATAAAATGCAACGAGTCGCGCGCGTTTTCATCAATACTTTCACCGGGATGGTGAGAACATTGATCTAAAAGAAGGCAAAGCGGAAATGCTTCCAGTTCTTCTTGTAAAATATGGACGAGCAGTGAGTCGCGTAATAAATCGAAGCCAGTGGCTAATTCATGTAGCTCACGCTGTTGGTTGGTGTGTGCTAATCGTTTAATTAAATAATTGAGGCGCGTTAATTCCCAGCGTAATGGTTGATGATGGTGTTGTAAGATATGTGCGACTAATTCATCAATTCCAGCGGAAGTCCAATCTTCTTGCCGTGCTGGTGACTTGGGTTTTGCTGAGCGTGCGAATTCTTCTAACGCCCAGGTCGGGTTCGTGCACCAATTGCCCAAGGGTAAATCCCAGCCAAAACCAATGCGTTCACAAACGGCGTCTAATTCAGGATAAGCGGCAATAAAATCCGCACGTTTGTCACGTAATGAAAAGCTGAAACCAGTTCGATTATTTTCCAAGCGACGAGCAGTGAAAGTAGATAGCCGATCGGGAATCGGACTTTGAAGAGCGAGCAATTTAGCCTGAACGATGCGCGTGCTGGGGGGCTGATCAGACATGGCGCGGCTCCAATGACACTAGGCTAGCGCTTGATAAAAAATATAAAGATAAACTTATCCTGATATAGACAGGGCGTTGAATTTGACTCGACCTCGGACCTCGGACATCGGACATCGGATGTTTGATGTCCGAGGTCCGAGGTC
>SYDV01000271.1 GCA_005801395.1 Planctomycetia bacterium
TGAAGTTGGTCATGCGCTGCAACATGCACAAGGCGATATGACCATGTGGGGTCGGACTATTTTGGTGTATCCGGCGCATTTTGGTTCGATGTTTGCTCCTTGGTTGGTGATTGCCGGTGTGATGTTGGCCGGTGGCCAAGCACTCTTACCTGGTTCGGCATCTTATCTGATTGCGGTAACCGGTGTCGTGTTGTTCGGCGTGGCGACCTTATGCAGTCTCGTCATTGTCGTGAATGAACTAAATGCGTCAAAACGCGCACGTGTGGTTTTGGCCGATATGGGCATTACCCGCCCAGGCGAAGAAGATGACGCGGTACGTAGTGTGTTGACCGCTGCCGGACTGACCTACATGGCAGCAGCCTTGTTGTCGTTGGTGCAATTACTGTACTGGGCATCCATCGTTTTTGGCCGCCGCGATTAATCACGGCTAGACGCCTCGTACCTCATTCCCTAATGTCCTAAGCATGCACGACGACGACGATATGAGCTCCGCCTCCACCGCACCGCAGGTGCTGGTTTCCAAAACTAAAGACACTCGCTCGGTTGATTTACCGACGCGTTTGTTCATGGACCGGATTGTCTATCTCGGTCAAGCGATCGATAATACCGTCGCTAATTCGATCGTGCAGCAATTATTGGCGTTGCAGTTGGATGACGCGAAAAAACCAATCACGCTTTATATCAATAGTCCAGGTGGTTCGATTGTTGATGGCATGGCCATTTACGACGTCATCAAAAAGAGTCCATGTCCAGTACATGCGGTGGTTGCCGGTATGGCTGCCAGCATGGGTGCGATCATTTTAAGCGGTTGCACCAAAGGCCATCGCGCAACCTTGGCGCATGGCGAAGTATTGTTGCATCAACCATTGGGTGGTGCACGTGGCCAAGCAACCGATATCGAAATTAGTGCTAAACGTATTTTGAAAATGAAAGAAATGTTGCTGAACATTCTGGCAGAAAACACGGGACAGAAAGTCGAAAAAGTCCACGAAGACTGTGACCGCGATTACTGGCTTGATGCTGAAGAAGCTAAAGCCTACGGCATTATCGATAAGATTATTTAAGGTTAGATGTTAATTTGATGCGAAAAAGCCCACCGCTCGCGGTGGGTTTTTTGCGTTAAATTTTCTTGGCTAGGCGAGCCACCAGCACGCCACCAATAAATAATTGTAGGGGGTGGTAAATAATGAGCGGCAAAGTTAACCACACGAGGTCCGGGCGCTGGCTGTATAAAATAGAGACTAAGGGAATGCCCAGGGCCAAGGTTTTCTGGGTCGAGCAAAATAATGCAGCGATGCGGTCTTCATGCGTAAAACGAAACAGCGAAACAGCGCTGCATGACCAGCTGATTCCCAAAACAACTGCGTGCAGAACGGTGGCGAACAGAATGGTCCAACCAACGGCTTTCACCAGCGCGGGATCAATACCAAGAATAAAGGTCGCACTGAAGACGCACCAAATAATGTAGAGCAGTAAGATGCTCGGAATATGACGCAAACGAGGAAAAGCCTGCGCTCGCAAAGCAAAACGGAGGCCTTGTCCGACCATAATCGGCAACACAACTTCAAGGGATAATTGTTGTAAGACCGCAGTGATTGGCGCATCGCCATGAGTTCCTAAAAGCAGTACGATTAATAATGGCGTTACAATTAAACCTAATAAATTACCACCGACTGAATTACATAAGGCACCTGCTTCATTTCCACCGGCAGTTCGCGTATAAATAACGCAGGAGGCAATGGTGGTGGGCAGACAACCAAGAATAATGAATCCTTCACCTAATGCAGGTGGCAAATTTAAAAATCGGATCAGCGGAATAAACGGTAAAATCAATAGCGGAGTAAAGGCGAAACAAAATAATTGGACAAAGCTATGTAATCGCCATTGACCAGCGGCAGCGCGTAATTGAGCCGTAGGTAACGTCAGCCCGCTGACAAAAAACGCGGCGGCTACGGCGACATGCATGGTGATGTGTGGATATAATAATCCACCTGGTGCGGCGATTTGTGGCAGTGCACCAGCAAGGATGAGGACACCGCCTAACGCGAGCAAAAACCACTGACGAGCGACGAATGATTTCATAGGTGCCGATACCAATATCGCAGGCGAAGTTGCTGATGCATCCATGTTCCGCGCCAAAGGCCATGACGATGCCAATGACGACACGATGCTACGACGCTGGAGTTAATGACCGGTAATGTACGACCTTGATTCATTCGACGTCCTAAATCAGCCGTGTCGTAGCCAGCAAGTTGGCGGAAGCGGTGCTTTAGCGCTAAAGCACGCAGAAAAAATGGAGCTTGATCGACATAGGCACCGTTCGTCCAGCGGGCACGAAGACGGGCCCAGTGATCGTGAACACGAAAGAGGAAGCGACTGCTGGAATTATGTAAACGTAAACAACCGGCGACAGCCCCTTGGGCAACCGCGTGTCGAATCGCCATCAGCGCATGGCGGCCTAATCGGCAATCAACACTCAGAATAACAACCACATCACTGGTAACATGATTTAAGGCCACATTTAATTGCGTCGCCCGTCCACCAAGTGCCGTAATGACGCGTGGGCGTAGAGGATGTGCACATGCAATAACACGAGTGAGATCATCGCTACCACCATCAGTCACTAAGCATTCATGCCAGCCACTTAAATTCTGGACGTGTGTCAGAGCCGCTGCGATGCTGTCGGCTTCATTGAGCGCCGGAATGATAATGGCAATCGTCGGTAGCGTTTCCGAGGATAATTTTCGCGCTGAAATATGATTTATTTCTTGCGGTATGGCTGACAATCTGAGGTTTCCTTAGTCGAGTAGCAGAATAAGAGGCGAAATATGGTTATCCATTGCACTTAGATGGCGAAAACGCATGAGCCATCGGGAGAAAAAATATGACAGTAATACGTAGGATTCGCGAACTGTGTCAGTGGGTTTATTGGTGTTCATGTGGCATATGACTGTCTAATCGTTGATCACTGATCCACACACTAATGGTCAAAGTGGGGCGAGATAGCGTCCGGATTGTCTTCAGCGGACGATCTAACTGACTAGATAACGAAGTGAACAGTGGTTCATCAGCAGACATCCTCGGATTGGTTATGTTACGACAGTTGGCAACGACTAAGGATGATTCAGAGACGAGAATGATCTAACTGTTTTGCTTCTTAATATTTAAGGAGGACTTATGGGTCAGCAAAATACGAGTCGTCACCGTAAGGCTGTGCAGCCAGCATCTTCAACCCGTACTAAGGCACATCGTTCGTCAGCGACCTTGCAAGCCGCTCCCAAACGCCGTCGTACTGATCCCAATGCGCCGTCGTACATCGTTGGTGGCGCAGTCATCGCTTTGATTGGCCTGGGCTTTGCCGTTGGCCTAGCAATGACCGCGGTCGGACCAAGTGCTGGTGAGCGTTCTTTAGCCCTTTTGATTGCACCATGGATCGTGTTTGCCGGTGGTTTGGGTTTGACCGTGTTCGGCTTTTTGCACATGGGCGGGGCAGAGCGCAGCTCTGGCGGCAAACAAGCCTAGATGTCGGCGTTGGCGGTTTTGGTGTGGGTCAACCGGCAGGCTGCGGTTGACTCGTTGGTGGTTCGTTTAAATCCGGATCGCTATCTGATTCGGTAACCGCATCCTGATCTGATTCACCGTCTGGATCGCTATAGTCAGGCCCATTGAGGATGCCGGCTTGGCGCATTTGATTGGTCAGTTCTCGGCGAACCATTTTGAGTGCATCGAGGAGGCCAGGGCCATTGGTGGCGAGACCGTTGCGGATGAGGAATTTAATCACGGCCTTATAGCAGATGAGCGCCTGTGGGCTAAGTGCCATTTGCACGTGTTGTGGTGGCAGCGCTTGAGGTAGCACTTGCAATAATAGCGCGACAAATTCCTGTCCATTTAAGTCAACTAAAGGTGCACGAACGGCGCGCAGTGATAATTGTTCTAATAACGGTCCAAGCTGACCAGCTAATTGTTTGAGCTGTGGAGCCAAGGCTGCCGCTTCAGGTCCGGCGGTAAATGCCGCCCAATCCAATGGCGGAGGCAATTGACCTTCGCCATCTGCGGGGCCACCTTCGTTTTCGCCACCGTCTTCAGCCATTTGTTCGTCGACAGGAATCGAGGTTTCAGTTGGAGCATTTGTCGGCGGCGCAATTGGTTTTGACGCAGCTGGTTTGGGGGCCGCTGGCGGCGCTGTTTTTTTCGCGGCTGGTGGTTTAGCCGTGGCCGTTTTTGCGGGAGCTGCTTTTTCAGGTGCGGGCGCTTTTTCGACGTACAGGTGCTCGGCGAAACACAGTGTCCAATTTCCTTTTAATAATTTAATGCTGTCGTTGTCGCGGCCATTGTCTTCAACCGCTTTGCGCAGGCGTTGTAATTCAAAACGATCGCAAAAACGATCTTGGGAAATGACGTTCTGAATAAGTTCGGTCGTATTGGTGGCACCTAAAACGGCTAAAACGCGACACACATGTTCGCCTAATCCACTGCCACCACTTTTGGCGCGTTCAATTTCGGCGGTAACGCGATCTTGCATGATGCTTGGTAAGGATGCGCTAGCCATGCCGCAGGCAGCAAGCGTCGATAGTGCGTAATAGCCATTTTCACGCACATCGAGCGAACCATTTTGCATGGCGCCTAAGAGGTCTTTTTCTATCGAATTTTCTTTGGTGGCTAATTGTCCGAGCGCCCAGGCGCTCGCTTTGCCAGTGATGCCATCGCTCCCGATCAATGGCATTAAAACAGGAGCACTACCCGCTAATTTGGTCGCACCTGCGATCAGTGCTAAAGCAGCGATTTGTTTAGGCGTTGGAGAGGTTGCAAGAGCTGCCTGCCATTCAGCCAGCGTGGGTGTCTGCGATGAAATCGTTTCCGCAATGAAATGGTCATCACGAATAAATGAAGCTAATTCAAGCATAGGTATTCCAGTCACGATCGTATGGGGTCGAGGTTGAAGATTGTTACGGCAATTAATTTAAGGATTGATTGGCAGGCTACAGCCTTCATGAGTGGCAATTTTATCTAATCGTCGTTGGTGACGAGCTTCGAAGGTGGAATTGAGGTAGACATCGACCATCGCTAAAGCAGTTGGAATATCGACAATTCTGGCACCTAGGGCGAGCGCATGGGCATTATTATGCTCGCGTGCCATTTGCGCAGTGAATAAATTGTGTGCCAAGGCACAACGTACACCTTTAATTTTATTGGCGATCATGCTGACGCCGATGCCAGTACCGCAGACCAAAATGACGCGTTCATTTTTTCCCGCAGCTACCGATTCGCACGCTGGGGCGGCGATATCGGGGTAATCACAGCTTGTTTCAGTGGTGGTGCCAAAATCTTGCACGTGATGTCCAAGTTTGGCCAAGTGAGCGATAATGGCCCGCGTATGAGCAACAGCTGAATGGTCGCCAGCGACTGCAATGTGCATAAGTTACCTCAGACGAGCGATGATCACGGAGATGCGCAACGGGCAAGAGGGGCTTCGCTTACGCTGGGAATTTTGTCGTGCCAAGAAAGCGTTATGGTGGCAAAAAAAACCGGCCCTGCGTGAGCAGAGCCGGTCGTCGTTGATCACTTTGACGATGACAACTTAGTGATGGCAGTCTGGGCCGTGGACGTGGCCAGCTTCGCCGTGAGCAGCTGCGAGTGCCGTTGTTCCAAGCACGGGAGCAGCTTCACGACCGAGTACTTTATCAAGCATCACTTCAAGCGCTTTGGCTTCGCGAATTTCGGCAACCACTTGGTTAATTTGACCGCTCTTTTGTAGTTGGTCTGCGATGTCTTGTGGTTTGCGACCTGAACGCATGGCGGCCATTTGGATTTGGCTTTCCAAATCTTCGCGCATGACTTGAACTTGATATTGTTCGGCAATGGCGTCGATGATCAGGTAGCGCTTCAGACTTTTTTCCACTTCAGCCGTAGTGTCAGTCGTTAGCGTTGCAATTTCTGCGTCGCTCTTCTTTTCTTCCTTGGCCCGCTTAATGCGTGGCTCTAAATTTGCTTTGAGCGAATCCGCACGTAAATTATCGGGTAAACTGATTTCAACTTTGCTCAGTAAAAGGTCAGTCATCTCGGTAATTTGCTTCTGATGCAGCTCGCCTTCTTTTTGTTGCGTTTGCTGATCTTTTAGGCGTGCCTTTAAGGTGACCAAATCATCAACACCCATGCGCTTGGCAAATTCATCATTAGCTTCGGCTAGGCGTTGGCGTTGCGCACTTTGGACGACGACGTCAATTTTAGCCTGTTTTTCAGCGGCTTCGGCAGGCGTAAAAGTTTTTGGCAACGTGGTGGTGAAAGATAGTTGTGCGCCAACACCTTTACCCTTGCACAGGGCGATGACGTCTTCGGGCGTGGTGCCGAGTAAACTGTAGCCACCGACTAGGTGGTGGAAGTCGTGTAATTTACGAACTTCTTTATCATCGACCTTGACCGAGCCAGTTAAGGTAATGCTGTCATCTTCGATAATGGTTTCGCCATCAGCCAAAACGCTCATGCTACCAGCACGCTTGCACAGTTGATCGAGCGCGGTTTGCACGTCTGCATCACTGACCGTGATTTCTGCTTTGCTGACCGTGATGTCGGTCGGTGCAGGTAACGTGATGACTGGCTTAATATCAAAACTGACGATTAATTCTAAACCATTATTGGCTTTGAGCGATTCGTTTTTAATTGGTCCCAGTGGTTTAAGTTGGTGTTGTTCAATGGCTTTTTTAAAGCCTTCATCGGCTAATTCTTCTTGCGCCTGAGAAACGGCAGCGTTGCCGTAACGTTTTGCGACGAGGGCTTTCGATGATTTACCAGGACGGAAACCATCGAGTTTCACTTGGCCGGATATTTTTTGCAGCACCTGTTCGCGGCGACTGTCGACTTCCGCCTGAGTATACGTCACGGTTACTTGTTTACGAAGGGTGCCAGCGTTGCTGATAGTGGCTTGCATGGGGAACTCACGAACTACCCGGTCTAAGCCAGGAGATAAAAGGGGGTGAAAAATGGGGCGCGCAGTGTGTCGCGCTGATCCGTTTGGGCAAAGGGTTCTTGCGTGAGGCTCGTTTGGGAGCCTAGCACTGGGGATAACACTGGGATCGATTGAGATTTCGATTGGGAGATGAGGTGACCTCAGACTCCTTCTGTCTGGTTCCTAAAACGATCCTGCCTAAGGCCTAGTTTTGTAGGAAAGCTTCTATGGCTGCTGCTGGTGTCTCTGCCGTTAAGATACGTTCAATAACGGTAGGAGCGTGGAGGCGGACCGCGATTCCGGCCAGGACTTTCAAATAAGTAGGGCGATCGGTGGTCGGGGCGGCCATCATGACGAATAATCGCACGGGACGGCCATCCTTCGCGGCAAAAGCAATTCCGGTTGGAGCTCGGCCAAGGGCCAAGGAGAAGTCACTAATGCTCGAATGTTGAGCATGGGGCAGCGCAACCCCGCCGCCGATTCCGGTACTGGTGACATCTTCTCGTTCATGCAAGGCTTTAACCCATGCACGATGGTCTAATAA
>SYDV01000020.1 GCA_005801395.1 Planctomycetia bacterium
AGGATGAAATCGGCCGTTTTCGGCCACGTTTACCAATAAGTTTTTTGATTGAGCGCGTGATTATGCGGGTGCTCTGGAAAGCGGCGGGTGTCCCGTTCACCGCAACCGGACAGCCACAGCAGTGCCAAGCTGGCCAAAAATAACCAAGCCAGGTAGCGACGGAGCACAAAAACCGAAGTGGTCGACATGGACGCGAAAAATAGGCTTGACCTTGGCGTAGGCAAATTGCATGCGGGCAGCCTTCAGCATCTGTATCAGCAATCTAAGTGATTGTGCTCTCCGTCCATTGAGAGGTATCTTAGTCTTGTGAAAATTCGCTCAAAAAACCTGTCATTTCGCCGTTTTGAGCTTGCGTCTAGAGCAGCAGTCCCGCACACGCTTTTGGCTACTTTTCACCTCGGGGCTATCGAACTCATAAAGTTGAGACTAAGAAACGACAGCCCCGTCCGTAGGAGTGGTTGTGAGCATTAGTGATGGCGAGTCGCCGGATGACATCCTGCTAGGCCGTTATAGCCGCCAGAAAGACCTGGCGGCGTTCAATGTGCTCATAGATCGTCACCAGGCGGACCTGCTGAGGACCGCCCACGCCCTACTCGGAGACGGCCATGCGGCACAAGATGCGGTCCAAGAAGGCTTCCTGCGCCTTAGTCGTGACGCCGATCAGTTGGTGGCAAAATGGCGCGCGGGCGCATCGCTGGGCGGCTGGTTATGTACCGTGGTGCGCAATTGGTGCATTGATCACCTGCGTCGGCGTCAGGTGGTTCCGATGACGACCTTACAAGCTGATCAGGTGGACTTGGGAATTTCCCCTGCGGTTGCCATGGCGAAAGCTGACTCCGGCCAAGATTTGTGGCGCGCGGTTGACGCTTTACCCGATCTCGAACGTGCCGCTGTGGTGCTGCGATATCGCGATGGACTCAGTTATCAGGATATCGCCGAACGATTAGATAAAACCGCCACCCATGTAGGCGTGTTATTACATCAGGCCTTAGGCCGCCTACGAACCTGCGATGCGCTGCGCGCGGGAGAACAACCATGAATACGGATAAATCCAATTTCGCTCATCAAGACATCGGCTATTTATTAACCGCTTATGCCGATGGCCAATTAGCGCCAGATGGTGTCATGTGGGTCGAAGAACAACTCGATCGCAATGCGGAATTACGCGCCAAGCTAAAAGAAATCCGCCGGCTACAGGCCGGATTGCGACAGGCATTTGCAGGAAAAGCGCCGACGTATGTTTTGGAATTGCCGCGTAGAGATGCGTTGTTGGCGCAAGCCGCATTAACTAAAAATAAGAAAATGAATATTATTTCATTTAGAACGGCGCTCCGTTTAGTGGCGGCAGCAAGCATTGTTCTCTGCGTCTTGGCTATTTCTATGCCGAATCTGTTGGAATCGCGTACACCTGCGATGGCGAGACAGAAGGATCAGCCACAGGGTGTTTTCGATGCAGAATCGTTAGATCCTGCGGGCGGAAATAATTTTTATGCGAGACCAGCAGCCAGTGCTCCATCAGCTAGTGCTCAACCTGATAGTCTGGCAGCATTGGACGCTCCGGTCAGGCTCGGAGAAAAGTCGTCATTTGGTAATCGCTCGGAATTGAACGGAGCGCTCAGATATGCGGGCGAAGCTGGTCCCGTTGGCGACTTGGCCCAGCTGGCCGATAATAAATCCGCAGCACCGCACCCTACCGGATTTACCAGTAATGATGACGGTGTCGTATATGCACCGCCATTAGCAAAAGCCGAACGTGGCCGTTTAATTAATTCATTAGCCGATGAGCAACGTAAATCCGAGGATGCTCAAGAGGTATTAGCACAGGCAAGTGGTGCTTGGGTGCCGCGTGATAGTCGCAAGATGGAGCAAAAAAAAGAAGTCGATGCCATCGAGGCAGCAAAGCGATCACAGCCGATGACGACGACGATAACCAAGCCGGCAGCTCCAGCTCCAATGGTGGTCATGCCATCATCACCATCAGTTGGTGCAAATCGACCTCAACAGGGTCCTGCTGAAGTGCAGCAATTAGCACGAATGGACAGCGATAAAAAATCGGTGCAAAAACAGCTAGAGGCGAAAAATATTGATCCTGTTTCGCGTCAATTAACGGAATCGACGTTTAGTGGTAATGAAAACAAAGCGCGAGAAGAGACCGTCGCATTATCTAAGGGAGGCGGTGGGGGATTTACATTATTCAATGGAGTACCCGCAGAGCGATCTGGCGGATCTTCAACTTTATCCGGCAAACAAACCTTCGAATGGATGACGAGTTCCGCTAAATTAGATCCGCGAATGAGCCTGGCCACATTAATTGCGCCAGTGACGAACGAGAATACCGGGCGTTATGGTGAATTATTATGGATGATCAGTAGCGATAAAATTGCCTATCAGGTGACACTGAGTGCGCAGTCGTTGCTCGGTCAATCAGGTCTGGTGCAATTACGTGACGAACCAGTTTCGCGTGGTGTCATACGCATCGCCCGCTCAGTAAATCTCCAAGCCCAATTCACTGGCGGCATCGTGCATTTGGATGTAGCGCAACGTCCACTCGATCCAACGGATTCGCAGGGTTTTGAATTACCGACGTTCCGCACCTTGATGGGCACATCACCGATGCAGTCCATCGCCATTGATCCGGTGCAAACCGTGGCCATCGATGCGGACACCGCATCGTATGCGTACGCCAAAGCACGTATCGCGGCGGGTGAAATGGTTGATGCGTCAACCATTAAGCCGGAACATTTTATTAATGCGATGCCGATGGATTATCCAAAAGCCCAGGGCCCAGAAGCTTTTTCACTTTACGCTGAAGCAGCACCGTCACCGTTTGCGCGGGCGAATACTCCCTGGGGTGCGCGTACGGCCTTGGTGTCGATTGGCGCTGTTGCAAAACCTGCCGCAGCGGATGAACGTCGCCCCTTGGCATTAACCTTAGCAGTCGATTGTTCCGGTTCGATGGCGCAGCCTGGGGCGTTGGATCGGATTAAAATCGGGTTACAGACACTCATTAGCAATTTGCGCGCGGAAGATCGTGTGTCGGTGGTCGCTTTTGGTGATCAAGCGCGAGTGGTATTGCCCGCTACACCGGGAAATGATCCGAATACGGTGCTTACGGCTTTGCAGACATTGACCATTGGTGGCGCGACGAATGCGGCTGAGGGATTAACCTTGGCCTATCAATTAGCCGCAGAAACCGCCGCGCCAGGCGTGGAAAGTCGCGTGTTATTGGCAACGGACGGAGGCACCGTCGCAGGCGCGGATGATTTATTGCGCCGCGTCACCGCGTTTAAAGATCGCGGAATTACGTTAGTCGTGGTCGGCTGTGGGCAAACGTACCGCGCTGGTCCACTACAAGAATTAGCCACGAAGGGTGACGGCCAGCATTTCTTTGTCGGTAGCGATAACGAAGCACAAACACTGTTCTCAACCACGTTGTTACCAGATCGTCTCGCGGTCTTGGCCAAGGATGCAAAGCTACAAGTTACTTGGAATCCGCAACGCATCAGCCACGCACGATTAATCGGCTACGATCAACGACGCTTGGCGACCAAAGATTTCCGCGACAACAGCATCGATGCCGGAGAATTATCTCAGGACACCCAGGTAACCGCCTTGTTCGAAGTATTGTTAGTCGACGGCGGCACCGGACCACTCGGTAACGCGGCGGTGCGTTATTATGACACCCGCCGCGAACAAGTGCGCGAACTCGCGTGCCCATTACCCGGTTCCATCCTCGCCAGCCAACCAAGCGACCGCCTGCGCTTACTCGCCTGCGCCGCCACCACCGCCGAATGGCTGCAACGCGGCTGGTGGAGCAACGTCCACCTCATCACGCCGGCAGAAATAACCGCCCAACTCAAACGCTGCCCTCAACCCATCGCTGCAGAATTACGCAAAATGGTAGAGCATAAAGCGGAGTGACCATTATTACCTAGGCAGCAGTGTAGTCTACAGATTTGCATTTGAAGAATGATTGAATTAA
>SYDV01000021.1 GCA_005801395.1 Planctomycetia bacterium
ACTTACTGGTGATCACTTGAATACAGCCGCCATCATTTACCAATACCTGTGCTTGATTCTCGGGCTTTACCGTCATGCCTTGAGCGAGATCCGTAATATGTGTGCCTATTAAATCTTTCGCCTGATAGCCAAAAATTCGTTCTACCGCAGGATTCGCGGCCGTAATACGACCCGCTTTATCCCACATTAAGCAGCCCACTGGCATATGATCGATAATCGTCTGCAAATGCACTAAAATCCGACCGCGCTCTTGTTCATGTTGGCGGCGTTCATTTTCCGCCTCCATGCGTTCGGTTATATCGGTTGCACGAACGATTGCCGCTATAGTTCGACCATGGTGTTTAACGGGCGACAAATGGCAGGAATACCAACGCGACTCTTTATTTGCGCCCTGCGCCTTGATATCAACCTTTACGACGGCGTCTTCATCGAAGACGCGCGTTATTCCATCACGCATGACTAGCGCAAATTCCGGCGGCATAAAATTATTCACTGGTGCGCCAAGCACCTCTTCGCGCGTAAATCCTTCTGCAATATGGTTAATAAATAATATTGAACCGGTACGATCGGTCATAATTATAAAATCTGGGACATTTTCCGCCAACGAACGCCACCGCTGTTCTGATTCGCGCAATTTCCTATCCGAGTAAAATCGATCCGTGATATCTGAAATAGTAGCAATAGCGCCGATCGCCTTGTCATGGTCTTTGTTGAACAACGGATCGGCATTCACCGATAACCAACGCTGTAGCCCATCAGGTAAATGCACGCCAATAATCACCCCATGCTGTGGCTTACCGGTTTTCTGCGCCAAGGCCGATGGATGTTGTTCAGGTAAAAAATCACTGCCGTCTTCATGTATGGTTCCCCAACGTGGATCCGTGTTACTACGCCCCAATAATTGATTGCGAGTAAGTCCAAGGATTCGTTCAGCGCTGTTATTGCAGTCAATGATCCGACCATCTTCAGCATGAATAACGACTCCTTCGGCCATCGTCGTCACCACCGCACGATATCGTTCCTCACTGTTTTGTAATTCTTCGACCGCTTGTCGGCGCTGCGTGATATCCATAACGACGCCGGCCAGACCAATGGTTTTACCCGATTTATCGCGCAATAAATCACCACGACCAGCCAACCAACGATCATTTAATTTTACTCGATGTTCCACCCGGTACGCGCCACCCTCAGTCATCGCTCGTGCAATCGCACTTTGCACGCGCTCGCGGTCCTCTGGGTGTATAGCATCTATATAGGCGTCAAACGTGCCCAAGAACGAGCCCGGTGCCAATCCAAATAAATGTTCAACCCCACCATTCCAAGTTACTTTACCACTAGATTGTTCCCACTCCCAAACCCCAAGTCCAGCGGCTTCAAATCCACGACTAAGTAACTGTTCTTTAACACGCAACGATTCTTCCATGCGTTTGCGTTCGGTAATATCAATTGAAATCCCTGAAATATGCGTCGCTGCACCTGTTATATCTTTCAATAACTCCACGCGCGACATCACCCATCGGTGACCATCATCTGGTGATAGGGCTTGCAGCTCTATGCTATTGACGCCCCCAGATTGAGCGAGGGTATTTATTAAATTATTCCATTTATTTTGTTCATTTAAAGCAAACAACGATGACATGCCTTCGAGCGTTGTTGGCATCTCATTATCAGACCGTCCAAATATACTTGGAAGTCCCAGTGACCAGGTAAGTTCCTTGGTCGCGAGATCAATCGACCAACCACCCATACGCGCAATTTTTGCACCATGGCGCAAAATGACTTCCGTGGTGCGATCAGCTGGTTGATCGACGGCGGCCTTAGGTTTTCTTTGAACCTGATCGGAATTGCGAAATTGATTGGAATTAGCTCGAACCTTGGCTCGGGCTTGGCGCCGTTTGTTGTTGCGCCATAAAATGATTCCTACTGTCGCCAGCGCAGCGAGCGCACCGCACGCAATGGGTAAAACATAACCATTAACCAAGAAACCAGTTTCAGCGCTATATATTGGTGATCCAACCATTGCTAAAAGCGTTACCGAGGTGAAACGCGCTGGCACGAAATTAAGCGCCTGACGATAAGCGCTGATAGCCTGGAAGGGTCGTAACATCAACCGCATCTATTTGGTCACTTGGTAAAAAGCGGTCAGCATAGGTCTGGTAGACACCTGAGTTAATAAACACGTCAAATAGGTCTGGGTCAATGTGTCCATCTAATTTCATCCGTCCTAGTATAGCCAACGCTTGGGACAGCGGCATGGCTTTTTTGTAGGGTCGGTCACCTGCTGTCAAAGCTTCGAAGACATCAGCGATCGCCATCACACGAGCCTGTACCGACATTTGTTCGCGTTTGAGGCCCTTAGGGTAACCTTTTCCATCCATTCGCTCGTGATGACCACCGGCAAATTCGGGAATACGCTTCAAATGTTTCGGATAGGGCAATGACTCCAACATGCGAATAGTCGCAACAATATGATGATTAACAATATCACGTTCCTCCGGCGTCAGCGTCCCTTTTGCAATAGTTAGATGCTTCACTTCATCATTTGAGAGTAAATTTTGTGTTGTGCCGTCTGCGGCCATCCACGTTCGCATCGCAATCTTACGCACACGCTGTTGATCAGCGGGCACCATAAATTCACCGCCCGTATTTATCCGGCGCAAAAATAACAAATCGTCCGCTAATTGTTGTTTCGTTGCACAAAATTCAGCTTCTGCCTGAGCGCGATCTTGCCCAGCAATAATAGAGTTTAAACAAATAATTTCAGCTTCGCGCTGAACCGCGATAAAGCGCGTTTCGATAAGGCTGATACGATCAAAAATTGCGGATAATTTAGTCGCCTTATCCATTACCCATTCCGGCGTCGTTACTTTACCACAGTCATGTAACCAACCTGCCAGGTGCAATTCGTAACGCTCTGATTCCGACATACTAAAGCTCGCCAGCGGCCCGCTTTGACAAGCCGCTGCGGCATCCGCTAACAACATCGTTAATTCTGGTACGCGACGGCAATGGCCACCCGTGTAGGGTGATTTTTCATCAATCGCCGTCGCGATTAAACGAATAAAAGATTCTAATAAATTTTTCATGCCATCGATCAACTGACCTTTAGTCAAAGCCGTTGCCGCCTGAGAAGCTAAACTTTCGGCCAATCGTTGATCTGTTTCACTAAAAGGCACAACTGCGCCTAGATCATCACGGGCATTTAATAATTGTAGGACGCCAATAATCGTTTGTTCATGATTTCGTAACGGCACGGTCAAAAAAGAAATTGAACGATATCCAGTACGTTCATCAAAAGCGCGCGTGCCAGCAAAATCAAATCCATCCGCATGGTAGGCATCAGGAATATTAACCGTCACGCCATCTAAAACCGCACACGCCACGACCGAGCTACGGTTGGGCGTACCATCTAATAAATGCAATGGTATTGGCTTGAAGGGAATTTGTTTGCCGCTCGAGCCACCGAGCCACAAACCCAAGGAG
The DNA here is from genome assembly GCA_005801395.1 of Planctomycetia bacterium. The sequence goes on from SYDV01000021.1 coordinate 3,484, forward strand.
TCCGAGCGTAAAATTTCAAAGCGCAACTGATCATCATCGGACAAAGAATAAATCGTACCGCCATCGGCGTTAGTGATGTCTTTTGCACCAAGGAGAATCTGCTCCAACAATTTTATCTGGTCGCGTTCGGCTGATAACGCGATGCCGATATTATTCAAACGCTCAATGCGTTTAGTAAAACCTGCGGAACCCTCTAACATGGCATCAATACTAGAGAGACAACGATGGGCGGCAATTGCCGGTTCTGACTAGTTGCCACTAACTCCTTACCAGAGACCGTCCGCCACCGTTTTACGGTGGAGCCAGCAGCATTGCTCCATACAACCCCGCCGATCAAAAGGAGGACACCATGCGTTGGTTTGTTCGTGGTGATGTCGACGGATTCTTCGGCCTAGCACTCGATAATGTCGTGCAGCTCATGCTTATTGTTGGACTCTGTCAGTTTGTCCTCGGTTTTTCACCTGATTTGATTTACGGACGCATCTTACCAGGTGCGGCCGTATCACTTTTAGTCGTCAATTTATTTTACGCGTGGCAAGCGCGACGATTAGCCATCGCCACTGGTCGCACGGATATTTGTGCGCTGCCGTATGGCATCAATACCGTGTCGTTATTCGCCCATGTCTTTTTAGTGATGTTGCCTACGGTATTTGCTGCACGTGCTCGTGGATTGGATGAATCCGCGGTTGCCATCATCGCTTGGCAAGCTGGTTTGTTGGCCTGTTTTGGTTCTGGTTTAATTGAATTACTAGGTGCCACGGTCGCCGAACGAATTCGTCGGGCATCACCTCGTGCCGCATTATTATCGACGTTAGCTGGTATCGCACTCGGGTTTATTTCGTTTTCCTTTTTATTTCGCACCTTTGCATTTCCTGTTGTCGGCTTAGTTACTTTAGCCGTCATTTTACTCACTTATTTTGGCCGAGTTCGCTTTCGCGGCGGTATTCCAGGTGGTTTGGTCGCCGTCGTATTAGGCACTGCACTGGCCTGGGGTACAGGTTTAGTTGATCCACATGCTCGCCCAGATACCGCGCTCGC
>SYDV01000272.1 GCA_005801395.1 Planctomycetia bacterium
GGCCACCCATTGCCTATGGCAAAGCTGCTTGCGTTCCTGGTGCGATTTTTGCTGCCAATGGCGAATGGCTGGCGACCATTACCGGACGAGGCGGTCACGCTAGTCAACCACACCAATGCATCGATCCGATCGTTGCCGGTGCCCATTTTGTTACCCTGGCCCAACAAATAGTTGCGCGCCAAGTTTCGCCTCAAGAAGCGGCCGTCGTTTCGGTCACCTGTTTTCATGGTGGAACAGCGGATAATATTATTCCCGATTCTGTAACGCTGGAAGGAACCGTGCGTGCTGCCACCACCACGCTGCGCGATGAATTAGCGCGACGTACCGAAACGGTATTACGGGCAGCCTGTGCACCGAGCGGTGCCACCGCAGCATTTACGTATCGCCCATGCTACCCAGCTACGATCAATCACGCGGCCAGTGCCCAACGCGTACAAGAAGCCGTGCGCACCGTGCTTGGCGCGGATTCTTTAGCAAACGACGGTTTACCCATCATGGCCGCTGAAGATTTTGGGTATTACCTGACACGCATTCCTGGGGCCTACATTCTGCTCGGGGCCGGCCGCGCAGGTCAGACAATGGAACCCTGCCATAGTCCACGTTTTGACTATAACGACGATCTCATTCCGGTGGTCATTCGCTTATGGGCGAGGCTCGTCGGACTGAACAGCGGCTCGTAACCACGAGAGGTAACCTGGGTTGCCAGCTAGAATGGGCAACGCAACGATGCAGGGAACTTCATAACAGTGCAGCGCAATAATCCGTTCAGTAACGGCGGCCGTGCGCGCTAAGGTTGTTTTTGCCACCAATACAACCTCTTGACCCCGTTCTACCTTGCCTTGCCAACGGTAGATGGACGTCATGCCAGGGATTAAATTAACACAGGCAACTAGACGTTCAGCGACTAATATCTCACCAATCCGCTCACTTTCTTCAAGCGAAGCGCAAGTGACATAGATCAAGCGAAGCTCTTCGGCTTCTGAGAACGCTTCTGACATATCGCCAGACTGAGTATGACGGTAGTCAGTCAATATCTACGCCTAGACATCTCCTGTTGGCAGCGTGCGTATGTTGTGGCTTGGCATGTCCTAGTTTACTCGGCAGACTCGCTCATGACGGCATTGAAGCTCGTCAGGAGAATAAAAGATTATTATGCGCATGAAGACGCTCGCTTTCGTTATGGCCGGTGGCAAAGGTACCCGATTGGAACCTCTCACCTCAGCCCGTTCAAAACCCGCCGTCCCGTTTGGTGGCAAATATCGCATCATCGATTTCGTGTTATCGAATTTGGTCAATAGCGGCATTTATGGCACCTATGTCCTTACCCAGTTCAAGAGCCAAAGCTTAACCGAACATCTTAACCAAACTTGGAATTTCGGTTCCGCGTTACCGAAGCATTTTATTACGCCCGTGCCAGCACAACAACGCACCGGTGAACATTGGTACAAAGGCACCGCCGATGCCATTTATCAAAATCTCAATTTAATTTTAGATCATAAACCAGAACTAGTTTTAGTCTTTGGTGGCGACCATATTTTTAAGATGAATGTCCAACAGATGATTGACTACCACAATCATAAAAAGGCGGATGTCACTATAGCTGCGATTCCCGTCCCCATTGCCGAAGCTTCAGAGTTTGGCGTTATTGAAGTCGATGCTGATTGGCGCATTATTGGGTTCCAAGAAAAACCAAAGTCGCCAAAATGCATTCCGGGAAATCCCGCAATGGCCTTGTGCTCGATGGGAAATTATATTTTCACCAGCGGCATCATCATTGATGCATTACAAACCGATGCTGCGTTAGAAAAGTCTCATCACGATTTTGGTAAAAATGTATTGCCCGCTTTACTTGCCGCAGGAAACGCTTTGTACGCTTGGGATTACAACACCAATCGAATCCCTGGGTCGTCGAATCATGATAATGACGGTTATTGGCGCGATGTCGGAAACATCGAAAGTTATTATGAAGCGTCGATGTGTTTACGCGCCATCATGCCACAGTTGGATCTCTATAATCAAGAATGGCCAATACGTAGTGCACCAAACACATTCCCCCCTGCAAAATTCGTTCACAATAGCGAAGGGCGTGTCGGTCAGGCTATTCAATCCATCGTCTGTGAAGGCACGATCGTTTCTGGTTCGACCGTAGTTGATTCCATCATCGGTCGTCGCTGTCGTATAAATAGTTACTCTGAAGTGCATGCCTGCGTGATCTGTGACGGCGTGGATATTGGCCGCGGCGCACGTTTACGTCGGTGTATCGTCGATAAAAATGTAACCATTCCACCAAATGATGTCATTGGTTACAATCACGATGAAGATGCGAAGCGCTTTAAAGTGACAGAAGCGGGCATTGTCATCATTGCCAAAGATCAGGTCATCGCACCCATTAAACGCTAAAATATGCTACCGCGGAAAGCGACGGAATTACCCGAAGGAGAACTCCCCAATGATTTATTGGGGCCGGATGGTGTTGTCATCCATTCGTTAACCGCCCATGCCCTTTTCGCCATTGATCGACATAAGTGGATTGAAAGCGAAAAGTATAGTCGAGATGTAGGAAACGATGCGGTTACGAATTGGCTGGAATACTGTTGGAAAGGTTGGAGTCGCGCTCGTTTGCTAGAACACCTTTATGGTTGGCGCTGCTGGGGCGCTTTTGGCCGTGAGGAATTCGGATTGCTAATTCGTGAAACGGTAGATTATCATGTGCCACGTAGCATCCTGGAACACGTCGCTGAGATTTTAGCTGGTGGAGGCGAAAATCTCGACGTCATTTCCTGGGCATTAGAAGTGGGCGAAAATCTCGACGCGATTCTTTGGTTGATGGACCACATTGATATCAATGCTAAACGGCAACGATTCTTAACTGATCATATTCGACTATTCACCACTGGAGGCGGATCATGAAACGCGACATGTTGATAGCCTTAACCGTAAAGGAATTGCGCGCCCTGGCGACGCAAAAAGGAATACCTAAAGCTTCCAGTTTGGTCAAAACCGAACTCATTGACGCCCTCGCTTCATCTAGCAAAGGCCCTGCGGCTGCCGCAAAAATAACTGCGCCAATTAAAGAAAACATTCCTTCAAAGAAGAATAGCGCTGCGGGTAAAAAGATCATCACCGCTAAAATGAGCGCCAATAAAGTCGGTTCGTCAGCAAAAATTAAATCAAAGAAAAACGCCCCGGTCAGTAAAAGCACGCGTACGCGTACGCGTAAGCGCATTTCGCTCACTTCGCCAAAACGAAAAACCGTGTCGCCAACGGCAGTTTCACCTAAGCCATTAAATACGACATTAAATAAATTTATTTCGGCATCATCGCTGCGCGTAGGCGCACCTCCCACGCCGCATAATCCGCAAGCACATGGTGCGAATCCTGGTTTACCAATCCCAGATCATTACGGTCGTGATCGATTAGTCTTGATGGTACAAGACCCCTTACACATTTTCGCTTATTGGGAATTACAAGCTGATACCGTCGCCCGCGCGATCAATGACACGCATGGCGGCGACCCCGTTCTCGTTATTCACACCAGCGGTAATACTGAAACGAGAAGCGTCGATTTACGCGGTGGTAATTATTATTTATCTGTTTCTGCCAACCAAGACTACGAAGCCGAACTCGCCTTACGAAGCACAAATGGTGCGCTCCATGTGTTAGTTCGATCAAATAAAGTCCGTACTCCGGCCCCCTCTATTTCTCAGCGTGTTGATGAACAATGGATGGGCATTCAAAACACCGAAGGTTCATTCGATGAATTGCTAGAACTGGCAGGACTCCCAGGGCAAGTTGCCGGCGCTAATAGCATCTCACGCTTACGCGACCAACGTTCAGCGACGTGGAATTGGCAACACAGCGGCGTGACATCGATTTCCAGCGCCGTTTTATCAAGTCACAATCGCAGCAGCAGTGCACGATTATCTCCGTGATAAACCGCCACCCATTCCGTCAGGATGCCACTGATGCCTGACGGCTACTTGATGATGGTCTTACATGCGCATTTACCATTTGTGCGCCATCCTGAAGACCCCCACTTTTTAGAAGAGCGTTGGCTGTTTGAAGCCATCACTGAAACTTACATTCCTTTGCTCTCCCGATTGGAACTTCTGGTTCGTGATGGTGTACGTGCGCGATTAACCATGACGTGGTCGCCGCCGTTATGCGAAATGTTATCCGATCCGTTACTGCAAGGCCGCTATCGCCTGCACCTATCGCGTTTACTGGAATTAGCTGAACAAGAAGTTCACGCGAAACAACATAGTCCATTCGCTGAAGCAGCGCGCATGTACCGCGATCATTATCGTTATTGCCTCTCAATCTATGAACGCTTCCAGGGAAATATATTAACCTGGGTGTGCCAATTACGCGATCTTGGTGTCATCGAGCCGATCACCTGCGGCGCGACGCACGGATTTTTGCCACTCATGCTCACGAGCGAAGCGCGACGAGCGCAAATCGCCATCGCAGTGAGAAATTACCGCAAACATTTTGGCTGCGACCCGAAAGGCATTTGGCTGCCGGAATGCGGTTATGTCCCTGGTCTTGAATATCTATTAAAAGAGCAAGGTATCCGCTTCTTCTTTATTGATACGCATGGGGTTTATTTTGGTACGCCTCGTCCGCGATTTGGTGTCTATGCACCAGTCTTTACCGAAGCTGGCGTCGCCGCATTTGGCCGCGATCCTGAATCATCCCGTTCCGTCTGGTCCGCTGAAGTCGGTTATCCAGGCGATAGTTTATATCGTGAGTTCTATCGTGATCTGGGATACGATGGTGATTACGATTATGTGAAATCATTCCTGCACCCCGATGGAGTGCGACGAAATTTAGGACTTAAATACCACGCGGTTACTGGCAAAGTCCAATTACACGAAAAAGCGCCGTATTTACCGACACCAGCATTTGCGCGTGCGATGCAGCACGGCGCAGATTTCGTCACGAAGCGGGTTGAACAAGCACGCCACCTCGCCCAGGTGATTGGTCGAGCACCATTAATTGTGTCGCCCTACGATGCGGAATTATTTGGCCATTGGTGGTTTGAAGGCACACAATTTATTGAAAGCATTTATCGTGCCGCGCAAAACGGTGGGCATCAAATATTACCCGTCTCTGGTAGTGAATACTTAGGTGAATTTCCCATTCATCAGGTCATCTCGCCTTCAGCTTCCAGTTGGGGTGATGCGGGTTACAACGGCGTATGGCTGAATCCAAGCAATGATTGGATTTATCGGCACCTGCACGCTGCCGAAGAACGTATGGTCGCACTCGCGCAGCGCTTCCCCAATGCCGATGGGTATTTATTGCGCGCACTCAACCAGATGGCACGCGAATTACTGTTAGCTCAATCTTCTGATTGGGCCTTTATTATGACAACCGCCACCACCGTACCCTATGCCGTTCGGCGCACGCGTGATCACATCAATCGCTTCATGGGATTGCACGAACAAATAATCTCCAATCGGATTCAAGAAGACTCCGTTCGTGATATTGAATGGCGTGATTCCGCTTTCCAAGAAATTGATTATCACATCTACGCCGGACCACGACACTAAACTTGCTTGCGTAAGTTCGGCACGAATTCAGCAGAGCCATTATCGGTTTTTCCCGTCCCGACTCGACAAACAGTCTATATTTTGATTCCAACGAATCCGTTTACTTGACTTCCGATTGCACTTCATGAGTACATAGACCTCGTTGCAACAATGCCTAACCTACAATTTGTGAAAGGTCTCCCTTATGCCATTTAATCTATCAATTCTTGCGCGCTTACCTGCTACGGTATTCGGTGCACTGGCGACCTGTGCAAGTTTGCCATGCATGATGGCAACTGCCGCCGACCATGCTCTGTTAGGCCAAACACCAAAACAATACCAGGTCCAAGCAGGTTGGGGCGATGTCAGTTCGCACATGATTGCCTTACAAAATTGCCATGCGATGCGGCAAGATGATCAAGGGCGTATTGTAATGATTAATACCGGACCCAAAAATAATGTGATTATTTTCTCAGCCGACGGAAAAGTCGCAGAAACCTGGGGAAGCACTTATCCGGGTGCGCATGGTCTCGCCTTCGTCACAGATAGCGATGGGGCCTGTTTATGGCTGACCGATCACGATCGTCATCAAGTCATTAAAACCACCATTAAGGGTGTGGAACTTAAAGTAATCGACTGGCCAAAAGACGTTGCCCCCTATGCCAAAGCCGATCAATACAAACCAACCGATATTGAATTCGCTGATGATGGCAGTTTTTTTGTGTTCGACGGTTATGGTTTGGCATATGTTCTCCATTACAAAGCTGATGGCACCTTGATCAAAACCTTTGGCGGCAAGGGCAAAGAACCACACCATTTGAATACTCCACATGGTGGTGCGATTGACCGTAAGGATCCCACACGCCCCTTGGTGGTCGTCGCCTCGCGCGGTGATCAAGCCATTAAGCGCTATCTACTTGATGGTACATACGTCGATACGATTCCCATGCCGGGCGCAGCCGTATGTGATGTTATGATCCAAGGTGATTACATCTATGTGCCAAACCTCAACGGATACCTGTCTATTCTGGACCGAAATTACCGTGTTATCAGCAATATCTCCGGTGCTCCACCGGTCTACGATGAAAAAGGTGCGTTACAAAAAATGACGCGCGTGGGCGATACCTTTATTCATCCACACAATTTATATACGGATCCGGCAGGAGCCATTTACGTCGCTCAATGGAACTCAAAGGGCACGCATCCCATCAAACTTACACCAGTGAAGTAGTCACTAAGACTATACAACCGGAGATACCTCGGCGTTAGAATTGCACCGCTGTCATCCTGCACATGATGTCAGCGGTGCCTCCCTCAGCTGACATACAACTTGTCGATTTGGACCAACGGCCTGATCTTCAGCCCGCAGTCTTACATTTATTCGAAAATTGTCCTCCTGGTGCACAGCATCAAGTTTGTGGCATTGCCGCGCATATGGGCCTCAAACCTTCGGTCGAAGCGCTCAATAAAGTCGCCGGAGTACTAATTGCCATGCACGGCAACCGTGCCGTGGGCGCATTAGCAATTTGCCCCTATAGCGATGAACAAGTGACCTTATGGGGTCCGGCATTATTGCACGGTGTGGCAAGCAAAATTGGTGATGTGTTAATCAATGCCGCTCGCAGCGCGCTGCAACTGAGTCGTTATGGTAGCATGCGCACCTTAGTTGATTTGCGCAATCGTGACGCACGCGCGCAATTACAAATGCATGGTTTTACGGCTTGGAAAGATAATTTATTATTTGAACGCCGTCTTGATTCTACCCTGGGTGAAAAAGCGACCCGCGTTCGTTTAGCCTCAAGCCGCGATCTCAATCGCGCATCCACATTATTTATTCAAGGATTCCCCGACAGCGATCATTGCGTCCCCAATTTAGAACGACGCGAAACCGAAGGGTTTCGACATTATGTATTGGAACACCAAGGCGCACTCGTCGGAGCTGCGGCCTTACAAGACGCAGACACCAGAGCGTGGATGAAATTAATTACCATAGACGCTGATAAACGCGGAAAAAGACTCGGTCGCGTTTTGTTAGAAGGTATCTGCATTGAAGAAGCAAAACGATACACGCAAAATCTCGCTTTTGAAGTTTTGAGCGACAATAAAGCAGCGACTCACCTCTATGAAGAGTTCGGATTCAAACGTAAATTTACGGCGACGGTTCTCACCGCACCGATTTAATACTCATAAGAGTTCTGTGATCTCTTACGTTTAAATCGCGCTCGATATGTATTTCAATGGCGACACGCTTGGCGCCA
>SYDV01000273.1 GCA_005801395.1 Planctomycetia bacterium
AGTCGACGCAGCGCACTCAGCACGCGCTCGACGATTTATGACCATTCATGGTGAATGTAGCGGTAATCCGGCACTGCGCGTCGGCACGCATCTCACATTAACTGGTCTCGGGCCACGCTTTTCCTGTGTCTCGTACGTCACTTCGGTTTGCCATCGCTTTAATTTGCAAGAGGGGTATCGCTGTACATTTATCGCCGAATCGTCGCGCTTTGGGGGCGGCGATGGATAATTTACAGCCACCGTATCGTATTCCTGATTTAGGACGGGCACATTTAGCTCGTGTCGTAGCGGTTAATGATCCTGACGCACTCAATCGCGTGCAAATTCGCCTCTTATCCGGTGATGGCGTTGATGGTCAGGATGCGCCATTATGGGCGCGTGTTGCAACCCCCATGGCTGGGCAAGATCGCGGGGCATTTTTTATTCCGGATGTTGACGATGAGGTCTTGGTGGTTTTCGTTGATGGCGACCGCCGTTTCCCGGTCGTGGTTGGCTCATTATGGAATGGCCATGATCAAGCACCAGAAACCCTGGGCGGTAGTGGGGATAGCGTTGATCGTTGGAGCATCACCGGAAAAGCAGGGACACGCATTGCCATTGTCGAAGAAAGTGCTGGGCAAGAAACGGTCATGATTGAAACGCCTGGTGGTGTGAGCGTTACCATCACTGACCAAGGTGGCGGTAAAGTGGAAGTCGAATGTTCGCAAAACACCATCACCATCGATAGTAGCGGCGTCTCCGTCCAAAGTTCAGGAAGCGTACAAGTTAATGCCAGTAGCGTTACCATTTCTAGTGGCAGCGTATCGGTTAATACAGGCATGGCTACGTTTAGCGGAGTCGTCCAATGCTCGACCTTAATTGCCACTTCAGTGGTCAGCGGTAGTTACACGCTGGGCGCGGGGAATGTCTTATGAGACGCACCCGATCTGCTCCGATTATTTCACATCATCCTAGTATTTTACGTGGTGCTGATGGTGATCCGAATCCGCGCCAACCAGGCGCTGCGATAACACCACCAACCTTATTGACCGTGGAACTGGAAGATTTCATTCCTCGGTTTCTTGCCCGTGCTGCCGATGCGACTCATTATAGCCAATTATTAACCAATGATATTCCTGCTCGGGGTGATGATAACTCGTGGCAATTACATCCACCATTACATCGCCTTGCCCATCTTGCCATTATCGAAGTCGGTTGCTCTGCACCCGGTGAACCGCCAGTTGATCCGCGCAGAATCCGTTCGGCGGGTATGGTTATTCGACGGGTCATAAATGGCATTGAGCATCGTTGGGTTAAACGCGATGGAAAAGTTGTTGGTTGGGTTGCGCACAGCGAAGCACAACGTGATGACGACGACGTTTATGAACCAGATCCGGTACGCCGAGCACAACGACTGGATGACCCGACACGACGTTTACTCATGTTGGCGGGCGACCTCCGCGATGATGGCTTAGAAGAAGTCACTTCGCCGTGCTTCCCAGCTCCGCCTGTGGTCGGCAGCGCGACAAAGCGGACCTTGGTTTTTGGCGATATTCCCACGGCTTCGGTTGAATGTTCGACACCAGACCCACAACCGCCATTTGCTGATGCCTTTATTATTTCAGCCATCCCTGCTTGGCTGCGCAGCAACCCGAAAACCCCATCACCAGCACTGCCGTACACCGTCACCGCAACGGATGACACCAAGACTTGGCATAGTCATGTCCAAGCGTTTCACCGTGAGGTTTTGTGGTTATTGCAGGGCACTGGTCTTTCAGACGAAACACCCAGCGCCGCGGCACTCCGTACCGCACTGGCACAGCTCCGCGTTGGTTTTGATGAAAATAATAATGGCGTCATTGAACGCACCCAGCCATTAACTGAATTTCTCACCCGGGTGCAGGCCGTGATGTTGGATCGCGATGCTAGTTCCGCGCCACTTCGCCTGCCAGATCAATGGCCACAAATTGCCGATGATCGTGAGCTGCAGCAAAAAATTGTTGCTTGTTTCACCGCACGTTGGCAGGCGATGTCTCCCGCAATTGGGCGTTATGAAGATCCTGATGCGCGTTATGTGATTCGCGTTTTTGTGCGAATAGGGGGTGAATGTGGCTGTGTTGAGCGCATTCGTTGGAGCCAAGCAACAGAGTTATGTACCATATTGCCGTGGTTTGCTGGCTCACCACGCCCACCGCAACGCATTACCTTGCCTGATATTGGTGACCTCAAGAAAATGACACCCAATGTATCGTTTGCTATTCCACCGAGCTTACGCGCACTGCTGGATGGCATCGACATGAAAGGTTTGATTGATGGTAAGAAAGGTTCTTCATTTGGTGAATGGGGAATGATTTGTTCATTTTCAATTCCGATCATCACGCTCTGTGCCTTTATCATTCTCTATATCTTCCTTGGTTTACTTAATATCGTTTTTCAATGGATGATGTGGGTAAAAATCTGCATTCCCTATCCAAAGAAACTTTGATGCGTGATCACCCCATGACGACTACCACCTACGCATTATTCACTCAGAAAGGAAACAGTTATGCGCTTTGCTGAGGCAATCGGTTTCCCCTTACTACCAGTTCCCGACGAACATGGTCAAATGCATTGGCCAGCGGCAGATGACAGTATTAAACAGCGTATTCGTTGTTTATTGCTCACCAATCCAGGTGAATTAATCGGCAATCGCCGACTGGGTGTTGGCTTATCACAATTTATTGGCTTGCCCGATACCCTAGAAACCAGACGTGCTATTCATGACCGCATCCAATCACATTTGGTTCGTTACGAGCAGCGTCTGTCGCTGACGCGCATCGAAGTTTTTGGTCGTGATCATAATGACCAAGGTATCGAGCCCGTGGTTCCAACCTCACCCGGACGTTTACGTATTGAAATTCATTATCGAGTTCGTCGCACTGGTCAGCTCGCTAGTGTGGGTCTGACGCTTGATCTGTTAGCGGGAGCCTGACATGCCAATACCTGTACCTCGTTTAGATGACCGTGGTTTCAATGATTTGGTCGGCGAGCTCTTAGCTCGTATTCCTGGGCATACGCCGGAATGGACTGACCCGCGAGCGGGTGATCCCGGACGGACATTAATAGATTTAGTAGCGTGGCTAGGCGATACGATTTTGTACCGCGCAAACCTCATCCCTGAGCGTAATCGCCTGGCGTTTTTACGCTTACTCGATTTGCCGTTACGGCCCGCGCTCCCTGCCAGTGGCTTTATCGCTGCTGCACTACAAGGGCGTTCCACAACGATTGTGACAGTGACTCATGGCACGGGTGTTAGCGGTGGGCCACTGACCTGCGAAACCACTGGCGAATTAGAAATTCTACCGATTGAAGGACGCTTCTTTCTCAAACGTCGGCCAGAAACGAACGAAAGCGCTAGTCTTGATGGTCCGCTGCGTGGTTTGGCGGCCGTCTATCGCGCTCGTCTGGGAAATAATATTACTCCCTACGTCACCACGCCGGTGTTGATGAAACCAGTGGCGGATACTGGTTTGGATGTTGCTGCCACGAGCGTCGATCGCACCTTGTGGTTGGCGCTACTTGCGCCAGAGGGGGTCGATCCACAAGTGGTGCGCATTGCTCTGGGTCATGGCGATCATGGCGCACATGCACTGAACATTGGTCTGCAACCAAGTAGCAATTTACCGCAAGATTTTGCTGAATGGGGACCAGCTCCGGTTCCGGTACGTGCACAATGGTCAATGACGACGGGCAGATGGGATGGCGGCCAACCGCAATTTCGCAGCTTAGATGTGCTTGCGGACAGTACCGCCGGAATGACACGCGCCGGTGTTTTACGTTTAGTCTTGCCAGACAGCGGCAACATTGGTTTACCGCTTGATACCAGTGATGCCGAATTAAATGCCGGTGTTGGTGCTCGCCCACCACGTATTGATGATGCGAAAATTGCGGCACGGGTCGTGGCTTGGATACGCATGCGTTTAGATGCGAGTACTAATTCCTTACCCTTATCGTGGATGGCTGTGAATGCCGTGGCGGTCGAACAATTAACCACTCGGCGTAACGTGGTGGTTGGCACAGGTGATGGCCGCTCGGATCAACGCATTCAATTGCCAAGCGGCAATATCGATAAAGCTAGCTTCCAAATAGCGGTGGAAGAAATTGGCCGCGGTTTTTCCACCTGGCGTATGGTCGATGATTTGAGTGTCGCTAAACGCGATGATAGCGTGTATCGCTTAGATGCTGAAGCTGGTATTATTTCTTTTGGCGACGGTATTCGCGGTCGTATACCAAATAATGGCGCTCGCATCTTAGTTCCCCTGTTGCGTAGTGGCGGTGGAATAAAAGGGAATATGGCAGCTGGCACACTGACGCGCTTATCTGGCATCACTGCGCCACTTATTATTAGCCAGCCATTAGCCTTAAGTGGCGGCCAAGATGCAGAAACCATTGATCAAGCAGAGCGCCGACTTCCCGCTCGGCTTGCCCATAACGAACGCGCCGTCATTCCGGAAGATTTTCGCCAACTCGCTTTAGAAACACCCGCCGTGCGTTTAGCACGCGCGGAAGTTCTGCCGCGTTTTAAGCCACAACAACGCCTGAGCGATGTGACTGGTGTCGTCAGCGTGATGGTCATCACGCCCGCACAACGTTTAGATGCGCCGCACCCACGTCCAGATCGTACCACCCTAGAACGTGTCCATGCCTATTTAGATGCACGCCGGATGTTGGGTTGTGAATTATATGTTATTGGTGTCGATTATGTGCCGTGTTCATTAAGTATCGCGGTGCGCTTGAGTGACGGTGCTGAACACGACGCCACGTTACGTGCGATACGCACGGCAGTACAAATATATTGCCATCCATTAGCTCCTGGTGGTCGCCAAGGAACGGGGTGGGGATTAGGCGATACCGTTCGCGAAGGCGAAATAGAGGTGGTTATTGCTCGTGTTCCTGGTGTCGCTGTCGTCAGCGGCGTGCGCTTATTTAAACGAAACCCGAGCCAGGCGTGGCAATTGGCAGCACGCGATAATCGCGGACAAACCCACATTGCTTTAGCCAGTTGGCAATTGCCAGAGCTGCAAGAAATTGTGGTTGAAGACAGTGATAGCGCCAATGAAGACAGCTCGCAGTTTTCAATCGGTACTCTTAGTGATCAACATCTCATCGCCATCCCAACGGTGCCGGAGCGCTGCTAATGAGTGTCAATGGTATTCGCTGGTGGCAAATAGCAGAGGCTGGGGATTACCTTCCCACAGCGACCGCTTATTATGACCATGAGCGACGGGCTTTACGTCTGCGTTCATGGCGGCAACTCACTGATTTCCCCACAGACCGCACGAGCGCACGCGTTGCCGCAGAAAAACCTCGCGCCACCAGCGATGCCTGGGGCACCTGGGCACGTATAGCTGATGATAAACGATCGCTGTTAGCCAGTGGTGCGGATTTACCACCATCTGGCACTCCTGGACTCAGCCCGTTGACGATCGTTCCTGATACCGATCCGTGGGGAATCACCGCCGAACTCACCAGCGACGAACGCATCAGTGACTGCACCTGGGGTGGCGACGGAATATTGTTTTGCACGATTATCACTCCCAGCGCCGGTCGTGTTATTTTAGTCGACCGTCGACGCCGTTGGCGTGCGCTCAGCCTTGCGCGGGAAAATTTCCGCGCTGACCGCTGTGTCGCTGCTGCTGATGGCAGTGTGTGGTTATTGGATCGTACTCGACGTCAACTGGCACGAGTAATGGGAACGCCATTGCCAGAACGTGGGACACCACGAAACGATGCAGAATTGGGACACTTAATTAACGATAACCGTAATCCGCCGCGCATCGTTGTGTGCCCCCATGTATTAAGCGCGGGTGAAATCGTTGATCTCGGTGTTGATCATGAAAACCGCGCCGTGGTGTTGATCTGGCCCACGGCGGCAGATGCGGTGGTGGACATCATTTCAGCGAGAAACGGCAGCCAGAAGGTCTGCTCCTTACGCGGAGCAGTTGCGCCATTCGCGCTCACCACCATGCCCACTGGTCGAGTCCTTATTCTTGGGCTTGGTCTCCAAGAAGCGGTCGCATTCACACCAGATGCCGCAGCTGTTGATGCGCATGGCGAACGCTATCCCATTCCTGATTGGGATGGCGCACCATTCATTCGCGGCGTACCAGCGATGGTTGGCGCACGCGCAGAGCGCAAAATAGCAGATGAGCCGCAACAATTACTGTGGTGGCCGCAGCCCATCGAACCGCTGGCGCAACAGCGTCATGCAGAACAGTCTTTAGTTACTGTCGCAAATATCATTGATAGTAATATGGTTGGTACGACTTGGCATCGACTTCATCTCGAAGCCGTTTTACCACGCGGATGCGCTGCCATTATTTATGCCGCTGCCAGTGACAACGCCAGCACACCAGTTGCGGAGTGGATGGCGCATGCGTTTTTAGGGCCCCATGTTGATCTGAAGTCCTTACCCTCCGCGCATGCGCCAATGCCGGTTGGCACCTGGGTGCGTCAGGCCAGTGACGCCGCTTTTCATGCGGGTTTTCTCTGTGCTGGGCAACGCTACGATGAACGTGAATACGCTGGGTTATTTAGCGTATTATTACAGCATAATCGCTCTGTGGTTCGCTCACTTCGCGGTCGTTATCTCCATCTACGCATTGAATTACTTGGTGATGGCATGCGCAGCCCAGATATTGTCGCGCTACGCATCCACGGTCCACGATTTAGTTATCGCGACCGCTATCTGCCTGAACATTATCATGAGGCATTAACGGGAGCTGATGCCAATGCCGTTGGTCAGGCAAGTGGAGCTGACTTTCTTGATCGTTATCTCGCCATCACCGAAGATGTACTCACCCCGATTGAAAACCACATAGCCAATGCCCATTTATTACATGATCCACGCAGTGCACCGAGCGCTTGGCTCGAATGGTTAGCGGGATGGATTGGCTTCACCTTAGACGGAGCACTCGATGAAAATCGGCGGCGCGCATGTATAACCCACGCCATGCGTCTCTACCGTCGTCGTGGTACGTATGCTGGACTAGCACTCGCGCTTGATTTAGCGACTGGTGGGCAAGTTCGACTCGGCGGTATAGTCATGGTCGAAGACTTCCGTTTACGCCGTACGTTCGCCACTATTATTGGTGCAAATTTACTCGATGAAGATGATCCTTTGCTGCAAGGATTAGTATCATCCGGTAATTCTCTGGTTGGTGATACCTTATTTGTCGGTGAAGATGCACCGGCATTACAGCGAGAATTACTCGCATTATTTGGCGCAGGACAATTATCCACCGCCGAGCAACAAGAAGTTTTAGCATTTTACCAACGCTTGGCCCATCGCATTACCATTTTAGTACATGCCGATTTATCTGATAATGATTTACGTTTAGTCAAACGTGTGGTTGAGCGCGAAACCCCGGCACATCTTGGCCGAAGAATAATGACAGCCAGCAATGGTCTACGCGTTGGCCTAAGCGCATTGGTTGATATTGATACGTGGCTCGGCGAACGCCAACCCCGACAGGTGGTGACGGTCGATGCCACCACGGTTGGGCTTGATGGTTTCGTCAACGATTTACCGACACTTGATCCCAGGATGGACGCATGAGTACACTCGTAACTAATTCCTCAGATCCGACCATTATCGACCCTTTGATGGGGTCATTATTGCCGGAACGGCTCCATTATCACACCGGTGTCTTGCTGGACCGCGATGATTTTCGCGCTGAACAATCCTATCATCGTGGTCGGCTTGCACGGCTTGCACGGTATTTACATGGCTATGGAACCGTCGCTGGACTTGAAGTTATTTATGAACCAGCATTAGCACCCGCTGGCAGTAATCCAGGTCATGAAGCACGTTTTAGTATTGCTCCAGGATTAGCCGTTGATCGTTTAGGACGATTAATTGAATTATGGGATCATGCCTGCGTACGCCTTGATCCGTGGTTAGCGTGGTATAATGGCACCAGCGAACGGCGGGCCCGGTTATCAAATGCGACCTGGGCTGCTACCAGTGCACACCCTGCTGGTGTTATTGCCGATCTATTTCTTCGTTTTCGTCCCTGTCCACATGGTCGCACTCCGGCATTTGATACCGGGGCTTATGACGCTTTAGATGCGACCGTGCCCGCACGGATTCGTGATGCGTGGACTTTAGAACTGATTCCACGCGACGAACATG
Source organism: Planctomycetia bacterium (assembly GCA_005801395.1). The sequence goes on from SYDV01000273.1 coordinate 8,153, forward strand.
ACGCGGGTAATCCGAATCAAGAGCCGCCATTACCTGAGCCGCGTATGCCTGATCCCGCGACTTTTTCCGATCAAGCGGCCCGCCTCGTCGCCTTGCAACAATGGAAATTGCAGCAGGCCTGGGCAGAGGGTGAGCGCCAAGATTCCAGCAGTGAAGGCATGCTCCTCGAAGCTGAACATGTGCGTGGGCATCACCAAGGCGACGAATTATTTCTTGCTCGTGTGGTCATCCAAGTCACCAGTGTTATTCGTCCCGATCCCGATTCGCTGGCGGCCCCAGGAGCAACGGCAACCGTGCTTGAGCGCGTCAGCGCGGCAACGCCTGTAGTTGATAATCTGAGTCGGCGTTTCACCTATGCGACCAGCGAACTTGGCTGGTTGGGATCAGGTATTCGCCCGTAAGCGGTTTATCAATGTCTCTCTTTTATGCTAACGACCTCGCCTTCATCTTCCGTCAGGAGCTTTTATGTTTAACCCACAAAATGGCGCACAACGAACTCTCATCTCTGCAGCAACTGCTGAACAATTACAACGTGCTGGCGTTTTAGTTGCTGATCACCGACGTAGCCGACCATTATGGTTTGATGGCCGGTTTTTAGCTGCGCGAGACCTCAACCGCGAGCAGGATTATTTCCTCACTCGCCAAGCCGATTTATCGGAGGCAGCTGGCAGCGGTATTGCTGACGGCTTATTAGTCTTGCCAGGAAATACGGCCAGCGAATTACAGATAACCCCAGGGCATGGCATCGCCAATGGTGGGGTACGTTTGCAAATTGCGCCCCTTGATATCAACGGTGGAGCGGCTGGTAATTTAGTTATTGATCTCGCCTCCTTAGCCGAACAAACGCAATTAAATGCCGCCATCGGCCTCAGTAGCGAACCAGCTATTCCAGACCGTGTACGCAGTGGTTTGTTTGTCGTTGCCTTACGTCCGATTGAATTTTCCGCCAATGCGATTGGCCGCTATCCCACCCAGCCAGGCGAACAGCGGGGCATGCAAGATGGTGAAATCATTGAAGCTTCTTTAGTGACATTGATTCCGTTTCCCTTACACGGCACTTTTAGTGATGACCATTTAATACGTTCTGCCGCTGCGCGTAGTCTCTTCCTCGAAGGCAAGGCTTGGCAACCACCAATAAATTGTCTGCCACTAGCCATTATTCGCTTACAACGCAATCAAATCCGCTGGATTGATCCGTGGTTAGTGCGCCGCGCCGTGGGTGAAATGCGCAGCGACCCACTGGGCCTTGGCCTTGCCCCACGCCCGGCACGCATTGCCTTTTTACGGCAATATCAACAACAACTCTATGACGTCATTGCCGAACGCCGCACCGCTGGCCTCAGCTTACGCTTCCCTGCGAGCGACTATTTTAATGTTTTGCCTCCCGCTGGACCGTTACCGGTTGAGGTCATTGCTGATGCTGGAGACACCTTGGTTCAGCATTATTTTCCCGCAGAAATGGACGTTGATTTAGCCATCGTACCAGAAGACGAACTTGCCACGGTGATGGAAGAATCGTTTACCTTACCACCAATACCGCTCACCGGCAGCGCCGAAGAGCTGGCCGCCACTGGGGTGTTGATCTTATTGCCGATTAAACGCACCGAGATGGCAGGTATTGCGCGCCGGCCCGTCGCTATGCGACGCCCAGTATTGGCCGCGCGTTCGCTCAGCGATGCCTTAATGCGCCGTGGGAGCGCCGTCGATGTCATAACCAATTATAAAGATATTAATGAACGGATGTCGAGTCGCGCCTTAGTCATGAGCGATTGGTACACGGACAAGAAAATCGCACTAACTGACACGTCCGGTTCTTACCGTGAACTCGGCTCTGCCACCAACAGCCCCACAGCGGGTGAACAAGAGAGCATATCACTTGATGAGTGGCGTAAATTTATCAGTCAGGCGAAACAATTGTGGTATGTCCGGCGTCGTAATCTTTCTTTCAAAGATTCGCTGGCTGGGGCGGGCAAAGAAGTACTTGGTGACGATGCCTCAATGGAAGAAATGATGGTCAGCTGGCTTAAAGAAAAACATCTGATTAAGAATTATGATGAGATCGCAAAAAAAACCACGACCAGCGGTAACAAACGGCTGTTTGACATCTTTGCCGCAAAAGCCAAAGCCAATGATGATATTGGTGCGCGCGCAGCCATGAGCGCGATTGTGAGCAATAAAGAATATGATGAAGCAGCACTGATCAATGCCGCTCAACCGTTTAATGAGAAAAGTACCATGGATGCCATCTCGCGTATTTC